>JALONY010000194.1 GCA_025454715.1 Anaerolineae bacterium | reverse complement strand
CGCCTCCCGACTCCTTACGGGTTGGTGCGCGGCGGGGTTGCGCCCGATCACCCCAAAATCAAGTCGGTCACCCGCACCTACGAAAAAATCGCCGCCCGCACCGGATTTCGCTTCTTGGGCAACGTCGAGATTGGGCGAGACCTGAGCATCGACGAGCTGCGCCAGCATTACCATGCGGTGGTGATTGCGGTCGGCGCGCAAAGCGACCGCGCTTTGGGCATCGCCGGGGAGGACTTGACCGGCAGCCACGCCGCCACCGAGTTCGTCGGGTGGTACAACGGCCATCCCGATTATCAGCATTACCACTTCGACCTAAGCGCCGAGCGCGCCGTGGTGATTGGGGTGGGCAACGTGGCGATGGACGTGGCGCGCATCCTCAGCCGCACCTGCGACGAATTGGCGCAGACCGACATTGCCGACGGCGCGCTGGCCGCGCTGGACGCCAGCCGCGTGCGCGAGGTGATTTTGGTCGGGCGGCGCGGCCCCGCCCAAGCCGCCTTCACCCCTGCCGAGCTGGGCGAACTGGGCGAGCTGGCCGAGGCCGATGTGTTCGTCGCGCCGGAGGACGCCGCCCTCGACCCGTTGAGCGCGGCGTGGCTGGCGACCGCCGATGACCGCGACGCCGAGAAAAACGTGGCGCTGTTGGCCGAATATGCCCAGCGCGCCCCGCACGGCAAGCCGCGCCGCGTCGTCTTGCGCTTTTTGGCCTCGCCGGTCGAAATCGTCGGCACCGACCGAGTCGAGGGGATTCGCTTGGTCAAAAACGTGTTGGTGGCCAAGCCGGACGGCTCCTTGGCCGCCCAAGCCACCGACCAAAGCGAGGTCATCCCGTGTGGGCTGGTGTTCCGCTCGGTCGGCTATAAGGGGGTGGCCTTGCCCGGCTTGCCGTTCGACCCCAAGGCGGGGGTCATCCCGCACCACCGCGGGCGGGTCATCGACGCCGACCACGTGTACGTCACCGGCTGGATTAAGCGCGGCCCGTCCGGCATCATCGGCACCAACCGCCCCGACTCGGTCGAGACGGTCGAGAGCTTGTTGGAAGACCTGCGCGCCGGTGCCCTGACTCTGCCCACGCCGCCCAGCGCCGCCGCCATCGACGCGCTGTTGGCCGAGCGCGGGGTGTCGGTCGTGTCGTTCGCCGATTGGCAACGCCTCGACAAGCTGGAGCAAGAGGCGGGCGCTTTGGCCGGACGCCCACGCCGCAAGCTGACCTCGGTCGCGTCGATGCTGGATGCCTTGGGCAAGCCCGCAACGCGCCCTAAAGGTTGAGAGATTGTTATATAGGATGGGCGGATGGTTGTGTTAAAGTTGTCAACATCTTGGTTATAATCAAGTAATACAACCATCAGCCCAATAAGGTTTTTGCCAATGACCCGAATTATGGTGGTCGATGACGACGCCGCCCTCCTCACTATTATGCAATTGACGTTCGAGCGTGCCGGGTACGAGGTCATCACCGCCGAGAACGGGCTGTTGGCGCTAGAGTTGGCCATCCAGCATCAGCCTCGGCTGGTGGTGCTGGACGACATGATGCCCGGGGCGCCCGGTGGCGAGATTTGCCGCCGCTTCAAGGCCGACCCGCGTTTGTCGCATATCCTCGTCATGATGTACAGCGCGCGCAGTGACGCCATCTCGTCGGAATATCTGAACGCGATGGGTGCCGACGCGGGCTTACGCAAACCGACCTCGCCCCACATCATCCTCGAGACCGTCCGCAGTTTGTTGTCGGGTGCAGCGGTTTAGCACGCCAAACGCTGGCACAAAAAGCCCGTTTCGTGTCACACTAGCCCTGTGGGTATCGAAAGGGCAGAACCGGTATGGCGGACGTATTCCTGTCTTACTCGCGCCGCGATCAAGAGTTCGTGCAGCGCTTGTTCGGAGCGCTCGAGGTCGCAGGCCAAGACACATGGGTCGATTGGGAGGACATCCCGCTCACGACCGACTGGTGGGCGGAGATTCGCGAGGGCATCGAGCAGGCCAAAGCCTTCATCTTCGTGATGACCCCCGAGTCGCTGTCGTCGCCCGTTTGCACGTTCGAGGTCGCCCACGCCCTCAAGATGCACAAGCGCATCATCCCGGTGCTGCCGCAGATGTTCGACAGCGTGGCGGCGCTGGAGCGCCTCAAAAACCGTGCGCTCGACCCGACCCTCGCGGCCATGGCGCAAGGGCGCACCCTCGCCGACATCGCCGAGTCGAATTGGCGCACCTTGTCGGCCATCAACTGGGTACAGTTCGCCGACCGTGATTTCGAGGTGGTGACGCGCCAGTTGCTTCAGGTGTTGGAAACCGATTACGAGCACACCAAGACCCACACCCGCCTACTCCAGCGCGCCCTCGAGTGGGAGCGCGGCGGCAAGCCCAACGCCGTGCTGTTGCGCGGCGAGGCTTTGGCCGAGGCCGAGGCATGGGTGCGCTACAATGCCGATAAGCCCCCGCGCCCGACCGACATCCACCGCAGTTACGTCTCGGCCAGCATCCGGCTGCGCCAGCGTGACAACGGGCGCTTGCGCCTGACGGTCGGGGTGTTGGCGGTGTTGCTGGTCTTGGCGGTCGGGGCGGGCGCGCTGGCCATCAACCGTAGCCAAGCCGCCCAGACCGAGTCCCGCGCCCGCGCCACCCAACAAAGCATCGCCGAGGCCAATGCCGCCGTCGCGGTCGCCAACGCGGCCACTGCCGAGGCCAACCTGCGCGCTCAGTGGGCGCTGCAATCTTTGTTCTTGGCCGCCCAGACCCGCAGCGTGCTGGGCAGCACCGGCGACATCACGATTGCGCTCAACCTCGCCATCGAGGCGCTGCGCCATTACGACGCCGGTATCTTCCGCCCCGAGGCGCAAGAGGCGTTGGTGGCCGCCCTCAATCACCCGCTGATGCAAGCCGCCCAGCAACCGTTTATGGCCGACCTGCGCCACGCCGACGTGAGCGCCGATGGCGCGCTCTACCTGTTGGCCTCGCCCGATGGCGCGGCGCTGTGGTCGCCCGCCCAATCCGAGCTCACCCCATTGACCGACCGGATTGGGCTGGCGCGCAGCCAGAGCATCTTGGACGCCAAGCTGATCGACGACGGACGTGCGGCGGTCTTCTTGACCGGCACCGGCAGCGTGCGCGTGTCGCTGACCGACGACTCCCCGCCGCAGGTCGTCTCGCTGGGGCGCAACTACGAGCGCATCCGCCTGAGCGTTGACGGGCGTTGGGGCTGGGCGATGAGCCAAGCCGACGACTCGACCACCGAGGTGCGCGTGTGGTCTACCGACGGCCAATCCGAGCGCGCCCGCACCGGCCTGCGCGTGCTGCAAGACGCCCACTTCAGCCCCGACTTGCGCTACCTGACCATCCCGCTGTTCGATGACCGCACCTTGCTCTGGGACATCGAGACCGATAGCGACCAAATGTTGACCGGTGCCAGCTATACGCCGGTGGCGTGGGCGGGTGTTGATGTCGCTTTGGTGCGCGATGTGCAGGGCACCTTGCGCGCCTTCCGCATCGCCGAGGGCGAACCGCCCACCCGCCTGTTTTTCATCGGGCGGGTCGTGAGCGTCGCCCCCTCGCCGGACGGTACGCAGGTCGCCGTCATCAACGCCGATCAGACCGTGCGCGTGCTGGACGTGACCGATGGCGGCTTGGTCGGCGAGATGCTGCTGACCGAGGCCAACGCCACCGGCTTGCTGTGGCACCCCGACCGAACCCATCTGCTGGTGTGGGGGCGCGAGAGCGCGTTGCTGTGGCGCATCGGCGAGGACTTCCCGCGCTCGTTCACGTTTTTGGGCGGGGCGTTCGGGCAGTTCACGCCCACCCACGCGGTCTTGGGCAGTGCCGACGCCATCCTGACCATCAACCTCGGCGGGAGCGACGCCCGCAGCGTGGCCTACCCCGAGACCCCAATCGTCGATGTCCGCTGGGTCGAGCAGACCGAGCTGCTGATGGTGCGGGCGGGCACCGCCCCGTTGCGCTTGTGGCGGGTCGGGCGGAGCAGTCAGCCGTCGGTATTGGAGGCGCAGCCGGTCGGCAGCCCCAGACCGACCTGCGACGCGGCGCGCTTCGACATCAGCGACAGCGCCGAGTTCCCGACCTGTAGCCCCAACGGGAGTTTGATGGCCGCCGCGTTCGCCGAGCGCGGGCAAATCTGGGTGTATCGCCCAGAGGCCAACGGCACCCCGCCCACGCGCCTTTCCGCCCCGTATGAGGTGGCCGCCATGCGCTTCTCGCCCGATAACCGGCGCTTGGCGGTGGTCGATACGTTTTTCAATCGCGTGCAGGTCTACAGCTTGCCCGACCCGACCCCAATCCAGTATCCGGCCTATGCCGACCCCAGCACGCTGACATGGTCGGAGGACGGGCGCACGCTGTCGTTTTTCAACCCGGTGACCGGGCAATCGGAGCGCTGGCTGGTCACGGTGCCCGACCTGCCCGACCTCGTGGCGTTGGCGCGGGCGGTGCGCTTGCGCCCGTTGACCGAGGCCGAGCGCACCGAGTTCTACCTGTCGAACCCGTAGGCCGTGCCCCCTCAACCTATGTTTAGGCGTGGGGGGCACGGTGGCGCGTTACGGCGCGGCGGGCACGCCCCAGCGCACCACCATACCGTCCGCCCCTGCGCTATACAGCATCGTATCGCCCGCGGCGAACCCGACGCCCGCCACCAGCGCGGTGTGCGCGTCCAGCCGCACCAGTGGTTGACCGTCCTCCACCCGCCAGACCCGCACCACGCCACTCTCGCGCACCGTGGCCGATCCGGTCGCCAGCAAGCTCCCATCACCGTTGAACGCCACCGCGTAAAACGTGTCGTTGTCCAGCGCCAGCGTGCGCTCGGCGCGCCCGCTCAGCGTGTCCCACACCCGCACCGTGCCGTCTTGGCTGGCGCTGGCCAGCCGCGCACCATCGGGCGAGACCGCAATCCCGTACACATCGCCGGTGTGGCCGGCAAAGCTGATGAGCGCGCTTTGGTCGTCCACGTTCCACGACCGGATTGCGCCGCTCTCGCCCGCCCCGACCAGTGTCGTCCCCCCCGGGGAGAACGACAGCGCGAAAATCCGCCCGAAACCGGCCTCGATTTGCGCGAGTTGCCCGCTCCCGTCGGCGCTCCACAAGCGGATGAACCCGTCTTGCCCGCCCGAGGCCACCACCAGCCCATCTGGGCTGAGCGCCACCGACTGCACCGGCGCGCCGTGCTCCCCAACCGCGTTCAGGCTGGTGCCGTCCACGCCGTCCCACAAGCGCACCCGCCCATTGACCTCGCCGGTCACGAAGCGCGAGCCATCGGCGCTGACCGCCACCGACATGCCCTCACCGCTCAAGCGCGAGGCGGCCTCGAGGCCGCTGTCGGTCTGCCACAGGCGGGCGTTGCCGCGGTTCTCGACCGCCACCACCCGCACCCCGTCATCCGAGACGCCCAAGCCCCCCAACGGGCTGCCATAATCGCGCAGGATGGCGTAATTGGTGCCGTTTTGGCTGCGGAAGATGCGTACCGCATCGCCCAAACCGACCGTGGCGATGAACTGCCCATCGGGGCTGTAGGCCAATTCGCTGGGCATCACCTCCAGCGTGCGGATGAGCAGGCCGGGCGCGCCGCTGGCGATGTCCCACGTCCGCAAGGTGCCGTCCTCGCTGGCGGTCGCCACGGTGGTGCCGTCGGGGTGAAACCCAATCACGCCCACCCAGTCGATGTGGTCGCTGAATACGCGCACCTCGGTCTGGCTGGGCACGTCCCACAAGCGCGTGGTGTTGTCGAAGCTGACGGTGCCAATCTGTGCGCCGTCGGGCGTAAAGGCCACGTCCATCACCGCCGAGCTGTGGCCAATCAAGACCCCGACCTGCGTGTTGGTGGCGATGTCCCAAATCTGGGCGGTCGTGTCGGTGGTGCCGGTCACCAGTTGCGCGTTATCGGGCGAGAACGCCACCGACGTGACCGCGCTGGGCGCGTTGAAGGTGCGGCGCAAGATGCCGCTGCTGTCCCAGACGCGGGCGGTGCTGTCGAAGCTGGCGGTGGCGATTTGCCCGCCATTGGGCGAATAGACCACCTCGCTGATGTAGCCGGTGTGCCCGAGCAACGACGAGCGCTCCGAGCCGCTGGCGAGGTCGATGAGGTGCACCACCCCGCGGCTGTCGCCCAGCGCCAACGTCCGCCCGTTGGGCGCGATGGCCACCGCGGTCGGGGTGTAATTGGCGCGGATGAAGCGCGGCGGTGCCTCGATGTCGGCCACGGTATAGACCCATGCCCCAATCGACGAGGCGACCACCATCAGCGCGCTGTCCGCCGAGAAAATCACGTCGCGGGCGGTGCCTCGCCCGAAACGGGCTTGCTCACGCAAGCTGGCGGCGTTATCGGGGGTGACGGGCACGACCGCGTCGGCGGCTTGCTGGGCGCGGGCAGGCGCGAGGATGAAGAGTGCGATCAAAACGCATAAAGCCAAGCGTCGCATAAAACCCCCTGTGATGGTGTCTGGGCGAGGTGCCTCCGTCCTCCCATAGTCTAACGCGCCCTGACAGGGCTTCACAGTGG
>JALONY010000193.1 GCA_025454715.1 Anaerolineae bacterium | reverse complement strand
GGCTGGTCATCCCCCACGATGTCGAGGCCGCGCCCTTGGTGGTAGGTGCGGACGACCTCGCGGTATTGCGGGTGGATGAACGGGCTGAGCACCACGCGCTTGCGCTTCATCCGCCCGACCTCTAGGGCGACCGTGACGGCCTCGGCGAGGCTGGTCGCGCCGTCGTAGTGGCTGGCGTTGGCGGCGTCGAGGCCGGTCAGGGCGCACATCATCGACTGATACTCGAACGTGGCCTGAAGCGTGCCTTGGCTCAGCTCGGGCTGATAGGGGGTGTAGGCGGTGTAATATTCACCGCGCATCAAGATATGGTTGACGGCGGCGGGCACGAAATGGTGGTAAGCGCCCGCGCCGCGAAACACGGCATAATCGCCCGCGTGGGCGTTGGCGTCGCTGAAGGCGTGCATCTCCGCCGCGATTTCCATCTCGCTCATGGCCTCGGGCAGGTTGAGCTTGGGGAAGCGGTGGCTGGCGGGCACGGCATCGAACAGGTCTTCGATGGTCGTGACCCCGATGGCGGCCAGCATTTGCTGGCGGTCGAGGTCGGTGTGGGGAATATAACTCATCTCGGCTTCTCTACCTCTGGAATTGGACGGGGGAACGCGGTCAAAAGACACCCCTAGCGCACGGCACGCGGCGAGGGGTGGGCTTCTCGTCAGGGGGTGGTCAAGGCGTCGAGCTTAGCGCGGACATAGGCGGCAAAGCTGGGCTTGAAGGCGGGGCAGGCGGCTAGTTCGGCGGCGGTCTCGGCGTGGTCTTCCATCGAGTCGATGACGGTGTGGACGGTGTGGATGGTCAGGTTGGGGTACGGGCGCGCCACCAAGCGCACGCTCATACCGGCCTCGACCGCGCCCTCTTGCAGCACGCGCATATACCAGCCGCTGCGCTTGTTGCGCTCGACGCGGGCGGTCAGGTCTTTCATGTCCCAGCGGCGCGCCAGCTTCCAACACGGCAGGCGTTGGGCGCTGACCTCGAGGCGGGCATCGCCGACGGTATAGACATCGCCGATGCACACGCTGTGCTCGTCTTGGCCGCTGATGGTGAAGTTTTCGCCAAAGCCGCCGTATGCCCACGCGGTATCGGGCAACTCGGCGCGCCACAGGTCATAATGCTCGGCGCTGTAGGCCATCACGGCTTGGTGCTCGCCGCCGTGGTTTTTCAGGTCGGCTTGTTGGTCACCGGCGAGGTTGAGCCGCCCGACGTGCACCTGCCCAGCCACCGGTTGCTTGAAGATGCCGGATGTCCACTCGGACTCACGATCGTCTTTGACGTGCTGGTGCACCCGCGTGAGGGCAAGGCTGACGTTGACGCTGACGAGTTTGGCGGACATCGGCTTAGCGCTCGGCGCAGTAGGCTTCGTATTCGGCGGCGGTCATCAAGCCATAGTCCTCGATGCTGCCGGTGAGGGTGATTTTGAGCATCCACCCCTTGCCGTAGGGGGCTTGGTTGATGTGCTCAGGGCTGTCGGGCAAGGCGGTATTGACCTCGGCCACGGTGCCCGCGACCGGCGACATGACCTCACCGACGGCCTTGACCGACTCGACGGTGGCGAGCTGGTCACCGACCGCGACGGCCTCGCCCTTGGCGGCCATCGCCTCGAAAAAGACGAGGTCATTGAGGGCGTCTTGGGCGTAGTAGGTGATGCCGAGGGTGGCGGTATCGCCCTCGACGCGCACCCATTCGTCGGTTTTGGTATAGCGCAGGTCTTGTGGGTATTTTTCGGTCATGGGTGGGTTCCTTTAGCGGGTGTGTATCAAGGCGAAAAACAAGGGCGGTAGAGCGGTGCGCGTGCCGTGCACGCCCCCAAGCATAACGAAAAACAGGGCGTGCAACCAAGAAGCTGCACGCCCTGTCGGAGAAGGTTCCTTCAGAGTGTCGTTCGGCCAGACCCGTCCTTTTGGCCTGAGAGTTTCGCACGCGGGCGGCGCAAGCGCCCTGTGTTTGCCCCTTCGGCGGCCTGCGCGGATATTATGCTGCGCGGCGCTCTCTTGGTCTGCCGGTGTGTGGTGATGTGGGTGGTACGTCGTCCTCACGGCTTATTTTAGCGCCCGTAGGGGCGGCTTGGCAAGGTGCTGCGGTGGGTTAGCTTTGTCCCAAACTCTTGATACGTTTAGCGAAGACCGCATAGAACGCCTCAAGATGGTTGTAAAGCCAATCAAAACAAACTGGCCAATTGTCTTGATTGGTCGGGTCAATATCATGCCAGTAAATTTCTACGTAGCGTGTCTTGATTTCAATGTCCTCTCTCCAATTGGGCGTAAAGCCCAATTCCGCCTCGATTTGTTCTTTGTCGAGCAACAACAGGCGATGAAAAGCGGCTGCATGAGGATGCGTGATGTTCAAATTCACACCGATAAATCCATCCCGCATACCAGCCATCGCCCCGAGATTGAAACCACTACGTCCGATGGCATAGTTTGTCCAGTAATTCGTAGACGGCTTGGTCGGCTTGAGTGTCGTGCTCCGTTCGAGGACGTACAGGCGGAATTTCTCCCAAAACTCCAATTTGAGCAAATCCAACTCCGAGACGTTTTCGTCTAGGCTACGCTCGCGGGCTTGGGTAGCGCGTTTTGTCCAGTCATTAGGTTGGCTGACGATTTTAAAATTGGGGGCGACAGCAGAGTCGCCTATTCGCCAAAGCTCGATTTCGATGCCGAACAGTCGAACACTTTCATTGGTGACATCGTTAAGCCAATCAAGGGCGGCACGGTGTTCATCCGTGAAGCGCTCAGCAATCCAAACAATGGTAACCTGCCCGCGCAAGCCAGCTGCATAGGTGAACAACTGCCCCAAATGGCTATGGTCGGTTCGCTCGAGTTGGTTTTCGATGATGACCCAGTGCCCCGTCATGGTCTCTCGACAGACGATGTCTGCACGAAAATCCCCAAAACGTCTTTCGGTGCTTTCTAGCTCTAGGCTTATTTGCAACACATCGCTCAAGCGCTCGAGGTTCTCGGGTTGCGATAGCCACGGGGTGAAATCCGTGGCTTCGTTTGACCAAATGCTTCTCAACGGAACTCTTTCGAGTTTGAGTAAAGGCGTAGAGACCGGCATGGATAGATCCTTATTCCGCCTCGCGGACGACGCCCAGCCACTCGAACAGGGCGGCGCGCATCGCGTCGGACAACATCAGGTTGAAGCAGAAATGACCCGTAGCATCGGCCACGAGGGTCGGGCGAATCAGCAACGTCCCGTCGGGGTTGAGGCCGATGGCGATATAGGCGTCGCTCGTCCCGACTTGGCGGGTGGTCTGGAGGCCAACCACCGGCGTGACGCGCCCCAAGACGCGCTTCAGCTCGTCCACACGGGGGCGCAAGGCCATCTCCATCGGGCCATGGCTGACCGAGAACGCCACATAACTGCCCTCACGCTTGAGCGCCACCTGCGGCTTAAAGGGGGCAGCGACCGATGACGTGAACAGCAAAATGCCGCTGTCGAGGTCGGATGACACTTGGTCGAGCGGGTGAAAGTTTCGCATGGTGGGCAGCTCCTCGTGCGCGCAAACCGACCGGTGTATGGCGGCCTGTGCGCTGTTAAAATATTCACAAACGCAAAAAAGATGGGGAGACTATACCATGCAGGAGCAAGCGCCGCAAACCGACCAACCGCCGATGAAGGCCATCGCGCTGGTCTTGGGTGGGGTGTTCGTGCTGATTGTGGTGGTGGTGCTGGTGGTGCTGTCGTCATCGCGCCCGAGCCAGCCCAGCGCACAAACCGACACGGGCGCGCCCGCCATCGTGCAGGATGGGGCGTATTCGACCGGCGTGAACCCGGTCGAGCCCAAAACCATCCGTGATGTGGCGTTGCTGGGGATGGACGGCCAAGCCGCCAGCCTGAGCGACCTGAACGGCAAATACACGGTGTTGTATTTCGGCTATACGTTCTGCCCCGACTTTTGCCCGGCCACCCTGACCGATTACCGGCTGATTGCCCGCGAGCTGGGCGAGGCGGCGGCGCGGGTCAACTTCGTGCTGGTCAGCGTCGATCCGGCGCGGGACACGCCGGAGGTGCTCCAGCGCTACGTCACGCGCTTTAACCCCGACTTCTTGGCGTACACCGGCGACCTCGCCGCGCTGGACTCGTTGATGACCGATTTCAACGCCTTTTACGACGTGATGAACGAGGACAGCGACAGCCCGTATTATATGGTCAGCCATACGGCGTCGTCGTTCGTCCTCGACCCTGAGGGGCGGTTGGTCACGGTCTATACGTTCGGCACGGGGGTCGATGTCATCGTCCAAGACTTGCAAAGCAAGCTGGCCGCTCAGTAAGGGGCGCTTGTCCCTCAGCCCCGTTGTTGAAAAAGGGGCATAGCGATACGGCCTGCCGTGTCCGCGGCTCTGGTCTTGCGTCCCCTCTCCAAAAACTTGGAGAGGGGATTGACGGGTGAGGGGTGCGCTTACGCCTCGGCGGTGACCTCGGGCAATGCCCACGCCAACGCCTCGGGCAGCACCGACCGGAACGCTACCAGCGAGTGCCCGCTCCCGACCTCGACGTACTGATAGCGCGTCTCGCT
>JALONY010000192.1 GCA_025454715.1 Anaerolineae bacterium | reverse complement strand
CGCCACCTATCGTGCGTGCTGTTGTTCTCGAGCAAGCGATTGGTTTGTAGATCTTGGTGCATTCTCAGTCTCTCTTGCTCCAAATCATGCACCAGTCGTCTACCTTCAACGCTGAGCGACAACCGGCCTTCGTTTAGCGCAACCCAGCCATCAGGTGTGATGAGCTGAAGCAACCCGCGATACGCCAAGTCGGGACGTTGGGCGATGATGAAATCCTTGACCTTTTGCCATGTCTGTGGGCGCTCGCTGGCATCGCGCGCCTCGAGCGGGAATTTGCACGTTATCCATGAAAATCGGGATGTGCAGGCGTGCGCCGTCGGTTTGGTGTTTGTAGAGGTGGTAAGCCAAAGACATCTCGAGGTTGACGATGGTGCTCTTGACGGCCTCTGGCGAGAATAAACCAATGAAAATCGGGGTCGTCTGGATCGCGGCGATGATGGTCGGAAGCCAGTCCGAGCCGACTGGGATGCCGTCTTTTTTGGGCGCTTCACCCTCACGGATGTTGTTGTGATCGACCCAAACCCTCAATCCCAGCTGTTCCAACTTAACGCGGAGGTCATCGCGGATGTTGATTTCACTGCTGCGGTAACTCAAGAAAACATCATGCACCGTATCCGAACCTTTCTAACGTACCGAGAAGTATGGGAGGTTGCGGCATCGCATCTATGGCTTAAGCTCTACCCGAAACGGTCATCTGTAGGTCATTCAGGGAACACAAGCCAACTGAAAGCGAAATTGATAGAAAGAGTGTAACGATGTTTTGTCGGTTTCGCAAAAATTGGTAGCGCCTATAACAAAATTTAACAAAACGAAAAACACCGCCGCGGCAAGCCCCGCGGCGGTGTGGCGTGCGCATCGCCCGAATTGGGTAACCCCTACTCGCTCACCCAATCGCGCACCATGGCCGCGCACAGGGCGGCGCGTTGCGGCAGGCTGTTAATCACCACGTGCTCGTGCAGCGCGTGCAGCCCGTCACCGGCGGGCCCCAGCCCGTCGAGGGTCGGGACGCCCATGGCCGCCGTCACGTTACCATCGCTGCCGCCGCCGCTGCCGTCCTCGCGGGCGGTCTGCCCGATGCTGGCGGCAATCTTCTGGCATTGCGCGAACGTCCGCACCATGCGCTCATCGTGCTCCATCGGCTCGCGGCTGTGGATTTCCTCGAGCGTAATCTTCGCGCCCGGGATGAACGGCTCGAGCGAGGCCAGCGCGTCACGCACGGTGGTCATGGCGCGCATGGTCAAGAAGCGCGTATCGACATAGGCGCTGGCCTTGGCCGGGATGACGTTGCCCGCGCTGCCGCCGTCCACCATCGTCACGCTGACCGATGTCCCGTTTTTCAGGTCATTAAACGTGTTGATGCGCTGGATTTGCTGCGCCAATTCGACGATGGCGTTAATCCCCTTTTCGGGGGCGTTGCCCGCGTGTGCCGGGCGGCCTTCGACGTGCACCCGATAGGTCGCCAAGCCTTTGCGCCACGTCTTGAGCGCGCCTTCTTGCGTGGCCGGCTCCATCACCATCACGAGGCCACAGCCCGCCGCTACCTCGCGGATGACCGGGATGCTGTAGATGCTGCCGACCTCTTCATCGCTGGTCATCAGCACCCAGACCGGTCGGTTGGGGAAGACGCCTTGCTCGCGCAGGCCGCGCAGGGCGGTCAGGACGATGGTGATGCCGCCCTTCATGTCGATGGCACCCGGGCCGAACAAGCGCCCGTCAGGCTCGATGGTCACGGGGCGCTCGGCCAGCGTGCCCAGCGGCCACACCGTGTCGATGTGGATCAAGAACATCAGCGGCTTGCCCGGCGCGTCCTCGTTCCATTTCGCCAGCAAAAAGTCGCCGACCTTCTCTTGTGGGATCGCGGTCACGCTGGACGCGCCCAACGACTCGAACTGCTGGCGCATGTACGCGCCCAGCGCATCGACGGCGGCTTTATCGGTGGTGGGGGTCTCAAAATTGACCAGCGCGGTCAATTGATCGACCATCGCTTGTTTCTGAGCCTCGAAATAGGCGGCGAAATCGTTCACGGAGGACTCCTAAAACGGACACAAATCGGTTTCGGTATACGTCGGGTTGCGGTCGCCATAGCGGTTGAGCTGGGCGAGCGCATCGGGACGCCCCGCGATGATAGCACCGACCGCCGCGCACGCGCTACCGACATTGGATTGACTCGTGAAGGTCTCATAAAAGGCTTGCGCCAACACCGCATAGACCGGCGCACTGTTCGGGTCGGGGTATAGGCGCTGTATCTCGCCGATGGTGGTGAGCTGGGCGGGGTCGAGCGTCAGGACTTGGGTTTGCAGCAGGCGGTACAGCGTGTAGCTTTGCAAGATGTCCGGCTCATCGTCGAACCAAAAGCGCAGGTCGGGGTCGTCGAAGGCGGTTTGGTAGATGCTCTTGGCGCTGGCGCTATCCCCGCGCAACAGGGCGCGGTCGCCCTCGTGCAGCGCTTGAATTTTGAAGCGCGGCGCGTCCAATTCCACGATGCTGAGGACGTATTGCGTGCCGTTCCAATCGTAGATGTGCGTGCCGGTGCGGAGCGGGCCGGTCTGGGCGGTGCCGGTGCGCGTCAATTGCACGATGACCTCGCTGACCTCGTCGTTGTCGAAATCGCTGACGGTCGGGGGTTGCGCGCTCAGCACGTCGGCGGGCAGCAGCTCGACGAAGCGCGAGCGTTGCGCTGACCACGTGAGCAGTTGCGTGCGGTAATCGCACGAGGCGTCGGACTCGCGCTCTGGTGGGCACGTCGGGGCGCTGAACAGCAAATCGTTGCGGCGGTCACGGTTGACATCGGCAAAGGCCAAAATTTGGGGCGGGGTGGCGGTGTCGCTGCGTGCCTCGTATAGGACGGCGGCACTGCCCGCCCGACAGCCCAGCACGACCAGCGCGGCCTGCCCATCGGCAGCGGCCAGCGGCAACAGCAACTCGGCCACGCCCTCGCCGCTGTAGTCGATGTCTCCACGGGCGGGGGCGGCGGGCGGGATGACGCGCCACGCCTCGCGCAGGGTCTCGAGCAGGGTGCCCGGGTCACCGCCGTTGGCGAGGTAGCGGGTGGATTCTTCGATGACGACATCGAGGGTTTGCGGGGCGCTGGCTTCCAGCGGCACGTCGGCGCGGGGCGGGCACGCGCCAAAATCGGGCGCGGGGGTGGTTTGAGCGGCGATGTTGACCGGTGTGGCGGGCGCGCCCTCGGCGGGCAAGACGACCGCCCCGACCGGCAGCAACTCACCGACGAGGACATGCCCGGGCGTGACGGTCGGGAAGGGGGTGATTTCGAGGCGGGGCGGGGCTTCGAGCGGGGCGCACGCGCTAAGGAGCGCCAACGCGAGCGACGCGAGGCCGAGTTTGAGCGGGCGGGGGAGGCGTGGGGTTGTCATGCGTGCGAGTATAGAGCAGGCGCGGGCGCGGGGCAAGGCGGCGGCTGGGGATTGCTGCGGGTGGGGTGTTGGGGTCAATCTTTGGCATCACATTACTATTTCGCAACAACCCCAAGCCTTTATCGGCGCGTTAAGGGTTGGGTTGTATCATGGGGGTATCTGGGGGCAACCACCCCCTTGCCCACCCCCAGCCCGTGCGCGCTCTTGCGCGGGCATACCGGAGCCATATCGCGATGCCGCGCATTTTCATCAGCTACAGCCGTGCCGATCAACCCTTCGCCAGCCGCCTCGCCGAAGCCCTCTCCGACGTGGGCGCCGATGTCTGGATTGACCTCGAGGACATCCCCGCAGGTAAGAAATGGTCGAGCGCCATCCAAGAGGGCTTGGACACCAGCGACGCCATGCTGGTCGTCGTCTCGCCCGAGGCCATGGCCTCGCACAACGTCGAGGACGAGTGGCAATATTTCCTCGACCGCAAGCGCCCAATCCTCACCCTCTACCACCGCCCGGCCAAGCTGCATTATCAGCTCCACCGCATCCAATACGTCGATTTCAACGCCCAGTCGTTCGAGCTGGCCTTTGCCCGCCTGCTGTCGGAGCTGATGCGCGCCGGAATCACCGGCCTCGCCACCCCCACCGCCAAAGCGGCACCCGTGCGCCCAGAGCGCCGCACCGAGCCCGCCGTGACCAAAAAAGTCGTGGTCAAAGACGCCCTCCAGCCCTCGTTCAACGCCGAGCTGACCCGCCCGGCCTCCAAGCCGACCGCCGCCAGCGACGACCCGCGCCCCAAGTCCAAGCCCAAGGTTTCGGGCATCGTGCCGCCGACCCCGCCGCCTCTCGCCCCTACCCCGCTCCCGGCAGAGTCGCGCATAAAACGGATGAACCAGCCCGCCCCTCGCGCCCCACAACCCGCCACCACCCCGCTCTGGAAGCGCTGGCAGGTCTGGGTTGGCGTGATTTTGGCGCTGGTGATTTTATCCGAGACCTTGTTACCCCTGATCCAGACGCAGACCACCCCCACCGACCTGCAAACCGCCCCCGTGCCCCCGCTGACCGCCAAGGCCGACGCGCCGCATTTCGGGATTGGGGTGCCCACCGGCTGGTGGTTTAGCGTGGAAGGGCGCGAGGTGTGGATGAGCAATTTGTCGGAGCTGGCCGCCCTCGAATCGCTCCAGCAGGTGCCCGGCGCGGTCTTGTTCCGCGTCGCGGTCGAGACACCCCCACCCCCCAGCGGTGGTGGTGGCGGCGGTGACGATGACGACGACGATGGGGGTGATGATGATGACGGCGGCGGTAGTGCCCCAGCCCGCGAGACTGCCGACCAATGGGTGGCCGTGGTCGCGGGGTCGCGAGCGCTCTCGCAAGAGGTGCAAAGCGGCTTGGTCAGCGGTTATACGGCCTATAGCGC
>JALONY010000191.1 GCA_025454715.1 Anaerolineae bacterium | reverse complement strand
ATCGTGCTGTTCCTCGACGAAATCCACCGCTTCAACAAAGCCCAACAAGATTTCTTGCTCCCCTATGTCGAGGACGGCACGCTCACCCTCATCGGCGCGACCACCGAAAACCCGTCGTTCGAGGTCAACTCGGCCTTGCTGTCGCGCTCCCAAGTCTTCACGCTCGAGGCGCTCTCGCTGGCCGACATCCGCGAGGTCATCGGGCGCGGGGCGGGCGCGCTGGGCATCACCGTCGAGGACGAGGCCGCCGACTACCTCGCCAACTATGCCAACGGCGACGCCCGCCAATGCCTCAACCTGCTGGAGGCCGCCCACGCCCTCTACCCCGACCCCACCCTGACGGTCGAGCGCCTGCGCGACGCCCTACAATCCAAGCACCTCCGGTATGACCGCGCCAACGAGGAGCATTACAACACCGCCTCGGCCTTCATCAAGTCGATGCGTGCCGGTCAGGTCGATGCCGCCTTGTACTATCTAGCGCGCATGGTGGCCGCGGGCGAAGACCCGCTCTTCATCGCCCGCCGCATGGTGATTTTCGCCAGCGAAGACATCGGCATGGCGCAACCGACCGCGCTGGTGGTCGCCAACGAGGTCTTCAAGGCGTGCGAGGTCATCGGCTACCCCGAGTGCCAAATCAACCTCGCGCACGGCACGGTCTATCTGGCGTCGGCGGCCAAAGACCGCTCATCTTACGATGCCTACTTCCGCGCCCTCGAGGACGTGCAAAAACACGGCAACCTGCCCATCCCGCCCAAGATTCGCAACGCCCCCACCGCCCTGATGAAGCAACTGGGCTATGGCAAGGACTACACCCACTACGACGACGAGAGCTACCTGCCCGAGCCGCTCCGCGCCCGAAAGTACTACCAAAAACCCTGACTGACCGTAGGTTGGGCGTCAAAGTCGCACCACTAGACGATTATCGTCGTCTAATGCTATCATCACGGGTTGTGTACGTCCGAAAACCAGCACAAGGAGCACCCTGTGCGCGCAGCATGGAATGTCGGTTGGGAGCGCTTCAGCCTCATCACCAAAATCATCGGTGAGGTCAACAGCAAAGTCCTCCTAACCATCCTATACTTTACGATTTTCGTCCCGTTCGGGCTCATCTCGCGCCTCGGTAGCGACCCGCTCGACTTCAAGGGCAAGCCCGCATGGGTCGCCCGCAAACCCGTCCAAAACGACCTCCCATCCGCCAGATTGCAAGGGTAAACCGGCATATGTACATCCTCGGCATCTCTTGCTACTACCACGACGCCGCCGCCGCCCTGATTCAGGACGGGCGCGTCGTCGCCGCCTCGATGGAAGAGCGCTTCAGCCGCAAGAAGCACGACAACAGCTATCCCGAAAAGGCCATCGAGTTCTGCCTGCGCCAAGCCGGAATCACCTTCCGTGACCTGACCTATGTGGTGTTCTACGAAAAGCCGCTGGTCAAGTTCGAGCGCATCTTGCAGACCACCCTCAACCGCTTCCCCAACTCGCTGGCCGTCTGGCGCGAGGCGATGACCGGCTGGCTCCAGCAAAACCTGTGGGTCAAGAACGAAATCCTCAAGCGCACCGGCGTCAGCCCCAAGAAGGTCTTGTTCTGCGACCACCACATGAGCCACGCCGCCAGCGCCTTCTTCGCCAGCCCGTTCCGCGAGGCCGCCGTCCTGACCGCCGACGGCGTCGGCGAATGGACGAGCACCACCCTCGGCAAGGCCACCAGCTTCTGGGAAGGCGACGCCAGCGGCAGCAACGACATCCAGCTCTTCAGCGAGGCGCGCTTCCCGCACTCACTCGGCCTGCTCTATTCGGCCTTCACCGCGTGGCTGGGCTTCCGCGTCAACAACGGCGAGTATAAGGTCATGGGCATGTCGCCCTATGGCACGCCGCGCTACATGGACAAGATGGAAAAGCTCTTCCATCTCGACCCCGCCACCGGCAGCTTCCGCCTCGATATGGACTACTTCAGCTTCCACGAATCGGCGGACACCAGCTTCAACCACCGCTTCGTCGAATTGTTCGGCCAGCCGCGCCCGCCCGAGGCCGACTTCTTCACCATGGAGACCAACCCCGAGCGCGCCGGTGAGCGCGAGGCCATGGCGCTCAACCAGCACTACGCCGACGTGTCCGCCACCGTCCAAAAGGCCACCGAAGACGCCCTGATTGCCATCTGCAAGCACCTGCACCAGCAAACCGGCCTCGACAAGCTGGTGATGGCCGGTGGCGTCGCCCTCAACACCAAAGCCAACTGGCGCTTGCTCAACGAGACCCCGTTCACCGAGATTTACATCCAGCCCGCCTCGGGCGATGATGGCGGCGCGCTGGGTGCGGCGATGTGGGCGTATCACATGGTGGCCGGTCGCCCGCGGGTCGAGGCCATGCCCCACGCCTACTGGGGTGCCAGCTACACCGAGGCGCAAATCAAGGAAACCCTCGACTCCGTCGGCCTCAAATACGAGTCGTATGAGGGCAACCCCGATAAAATGCTCGACATGTGCGCCGAGGAACTCACCAAGTCCAAGGTCATCGGCTGGATGCAAGGCCGCTACGAGTGGGGCCCGCGGGCATTGGGTGCGCGCAGCATCCTCGCCGACCCGCGCACCGAGGCGATGAAAGAGGTCGTCAACACCAAAATCAAGTTCCGCGAGCCGTTCCGCCCGTTCGCGCCGGTGGTGCTGCGTGACCGCGCCGCCGAGTACTTCGATTATGCCGAGGTGCAAGAGCACGAGGCACCCCGCTACATGCTGATGGTCGCGCCCATCAAGGACGACAAGCGCGGCCAGATTCAGGCGGTCGATCACAAAGGCACCGGGCGCTTGCAATCCATTGAACGCGAGACCAACCCGCGTTACTATGGTGTCATCGAACGCTTCGGGCAGATGACCGGCGTTCCGGTGTTGCTCAACACCTCGTTCAACCTGCGTGGTGAGCCCATCGTCAACACACCGGCCAACGCCATCAATACCTTCGTCAACAGCGACATCGACATCCTCGTGATGGAGAGCATCGTCGTCCGCAAGCCCAACAGCAAATAGCCCCTAAACGGAGAACACCCGCATCATGACCACCAAAGACGTGAAGAACACCCCCATCGAGGCCGATGACGAAAAGCCCAATGCCGTCGAGGATTTCTTCGGGCGCATGGGCGTGCTGGGCGAATTGTTCAGCTACCTGTGGAAGCAAAAGCTGTACTGGCTCATCCCGATGGTGGTGGTCTTGGCCATCTTCGCCGTCATCATCGTGCTCGGCAGCAACCCCGTCACCGCGCCGTTCATCTATTCGCTGCGCTAAAGCCGACGAGAGCCCCCATGACCCCAGAACAATGGATGCTGCTGGTCGGCGTCGTGAGCGCGGTCGTCTTCGGCCCGCTCACCGCCCGCAGCACCGAAAAACGCGATAAAATCTATGGCGGCACCCTCGCCAAAGCCCTCAACATGGTCGTGTGCGCGCTGATGGCCGCCGCCCCGCTGGTCGTGCTGGCCGGTTTCTTCACCGGCTTTGGCCTGCGCGTGATTGTGGTCGGCCTGACCATCATCGGCATCGGCTTGCTGATGTCGGTGGTCTATGGCGCGGTCGAGCACCCCGCCCGCGAGCGCGCCCCCAAGCGCAGCATCATCGACTCGTGGACGGAAAAAGACGCCCGCACCTCCGGCCTCTAACCCGTCCTAACCCATTCTGCTCCCCTTCTCATCTTGTGCGCGAAGCCGCCGCAGGCTGAGAAGGGGACGCGGGATGAGGGACACCCACCCCGCCTTATTCGGCCAAGACCACCATCCGGCTGACCTTCACGTCATACTCGTGGCCGCTGGCATACAAGCGCACCCGCGACACCGCCAACGGGCGCTCATCCGCCGAAAAACCGGCCAAAATATTGCCGCTATCGAACGTGAACCACGTCGCGGGCTGTACCCGCACGTGCGACAACCGGCAGCTTGGGCAGGTGCTGGGGTAGGCGCCACTGAAATCCGGCAACGTGTAAAACCCATACACCAGCTCCCCGCGCACGAGGTCGCCGCTGGTCGGGTCGCGCCGCAAGTAATCCAGCCGCAACATCAACGGGCACTCACTCCCCAAGTAGCCACATGCGGCCAGCGATTGGCGCTCGATGTAGAAGGTGGTCTGGATCACCAAGCTGTCGTAGGCCGAAATGTCCTGCCACACCTCGCCCATCTGCGCCCCTTGCTGACAAATCGTCTCGCCGTTGGATTGCACCCCGCCCCCACGCGAGAGGGTCAGGGCGCGCCGCCCGTCCACATCGCGCACCGTGAACACCCCACGCGGCGCGCTGGGGTCGGCGTTGGTGTGGCTGCACGCCCAACCGGTCGGCAACGACGGCAAATCGGGCGCGGACGCCTCGGCCACCGCGCTAAAATCCCCATTGACCACCAGCTCGTTGGGCGGCGATACCGCCCGCAAATCGTTGGTCGCCACCGTGTAGCTGCTGGTGCTGGTGATGGTCAGGGCGGGCAAATCGTCAGGTGGCAACAACACCACCGGCCCCCCATCACTCTCGACCAACACCTCGCCATCACGCACCTCG
>JALONY010000190.1 GCA_025454715.1 Anaerolineae bacterium | reverse complement strand
AACGACGATGTCGATTGAGGCGGCGCGTAACGCTGTGGCGCGTGCCGCGATTGACCCGCGCCGCATCCGTGCGGTCTGGGTGGGGAGTGAAAGCCACCCATATGCGGTTAAGCCGACCAGCACGATCGTCGCCGAGAGCATCGGTACATCGGCGAATATCCAAGCAGCGGACTGGGAATTTGCCTGTAAGGCAGGCACCGAGGCCGTGCAGGCGTCGATTGGCATGGTGGGGAGCGGGATGAACGCTTACACCCTGAGCATCGGCATGGACACGGCACAAGGGCGCCCGGGGGATGCGCTGGAATATACGGCAGCTTCGGGCGGGGCGGCTTTCTTGATTGGCCCAGCCGAGGAGGCCGTAGCGGTGTATCAGGGGAGCTACAGCTTCGTGACCGATACGCCGGACTTCTGGCGTCGGTCGGGGGAGACCTACCCGAGTCATGGTGACCGCTTCACTGGGGAACCTGCCTATTTCAACCACACGCTGAGCTCGGCACGGGCGTTGATGGAGATGATGGGCACGACCGCGCAAGATTACACGTATGCGGTGTTTCACCAACCGAACGTCAAGTTTCCCTCGCGGGCGGCGCAGATGCTGGGCTTTAGCGAAGACCAGATTAAGCACGGCTTGCTGGCGGGTGAGATTGGGAACGTGTACTCGGGGTCGTGCATGACTGGCCTGACGGCGATTTTGGACGTGGCGCAGCCGGGCGACCGTATCTTGATGGTGAGCTATGGGAGCGGCGCGGGGTCGGACTCGTTCGACCTTGTGGTGACTGAGCGCATCCATGAGGCGCGCCATCGTGCCCCGAGCACCCGCGATTACATCAACCGCCGGACTGTGATTGATTATGCGACCTACTGCCGTTATCGCGGCAAGCTGAAGGACTGAGGTGAGCGAATACCATGCGTGACGTAGCGATCATTGGGATTGGTAAGACGCCGGTCGGTGAGCATTGGGGGCAAAGCCTGCGCGATTTGGCCGCCGAGGCGGTCGGTGAAGCGGTGCAGGATGGCGGCGTGAGCGGAGTCGATGCGCTGATTGTGGGCAATGCGTTCGGCGCGTCGTTCAGCAGCCAGAGCCAGCTCGGGGCGTTGATTGCGGACTATACGGGCTTAGCACCGACCGAGGCTTGGACGGTAGAAGCCGCGGACGCCTCAGGTGGGGCGGCTTTGCGAGCGGGCTATCTGGCGATTGCCTCGGGGCAAGTCGATGTTGCGGTGGTGGTCGGTGTCGAGAAATCGACCGACAGCATCGCAGCGACGCGGGTTAAGGCGCGTAACGTGTCGCTGGACGCGGATTATGAAGCGGCGCATGGCCTGACCCAGACGGCGCAAGCGGCGTTGGTGATGCGCCGGTATATGCATGAGTACGGGGTGGAGCTCGGGGCGTTCGAGGGCTTCAGCATCAACGCGCACGCCAATGCCAAGGGCAACAAGGGCGCGATGTTCCAAAACCAACTGAAGCCCGGGGCATTCGCTAAGGCATCGATGGTGGCCGATCCGGTCAACTTGTTCGACGGGGCGCCGGATGCCGATGGCGCGGCGGCGGTGGTGCTGGTCTCGGCAGAGTATGCGCGTGAGCTGGGCAAGACGGGCATCTTGATTGCGGGGAGCGCTGGCGCAACCGACCGGTTGACCTTGCATGAGCGGTCGGATGTGCTGCACCTCGAGGCAGTGCGCCAGTCGGCAATGAAGGCGATGGCACAGGCCGAGGTCAGCTTGAGTGACCTGAACCTGTTGGAACTGCACGACGGGTTTACCATCTTGACGACGCTGGCGCTCGAGGCGATGGGCTTCGCGGCGAGAGGGCAAGGGTGGCAATTGGCGGCGGAAGCCGGTGCTCATTTGCGCCCGACGGGCAGACTCCCCATCAGCACTTTCGGCGGCCTGAAGGCACGCGGGAACCCTGTCGGGGCGACGGGTGTGTATCAGGCGGTCGAGGCGGTCTCGCAATTGCGCGGGACGGCAGGCGCTAACCAAGTACAGGGCGCTCAGACGGCGCTCATCCAGTCGGTTGGTGGGTTCGGAAGCACGGCTATCACGCACATCTTGCAGGTGGTGCGATAGTCTGTGAGAGCGAGAGAGCCTCTCATGAGAGGTTTTGAGAGGCGCGATTGTCTACCCTGAGGCCATGTCACGTTTACACGTTTAGCAGCATTCAAACACACGAGGTGTCATCATGCAAATCTCCCGTCACTGGCGCTTGAACCAAAACCGCTACCGTTTGGCTGGGTATGCCGCCGATGGTGTGAAGTCGTTGCAAGAGCGCCCTGTGGTCGTGCGTAAGCCGCAAGAAGCGGTTGCGACGACGGCGGCCACCACGAACCTGCCGACCGCGCAACGTCAAGCTCAAACCGTCGCGGCCTAAGGCCATCTAGAGAAAACGAGCAGCCCCTATGGCAGCTACACAACCAAACCGTCAGGCACAGCCGGTGCAGCTTAGCCCGTATGGGACGCTGTACAGCTTTACGACCGTGACGGAAGCCCCTGAGGGCTATGACGAACAAGCACCGTACATCGTTGGGCTGGTGCAGCTCGATGATGGGGTGATGGTCTCGGCGCAAATTACGGATGTCGATGGCGCTTTGGCCATTGGCGACCGCGTGGAGATGGTGACCCGTAAGCTGACGACCGAGGGCGTGCGCGGGATGATCGTGTACGGGTACAAGTTTCGGCCTGTCTTGGTGACGGCGCAATAACCCGCAGATTGCGCGCTTTTGGCCGGCAGCCGGTGGCGTGATACGACAGTAAAAAAAGGCCGTGAGCTTGTGTGCTCACGGCCTTTCGTCATAGTAGGGGAGCGCTGTTTAGTGCTGGTAAGCCAGCGACAGCTTGGTCTCGGCGTCGAACAGGTGGATATTTTCGGTGTTGACGGCGATACCCATGCGGCCACCGACGTGCGCCTTGGTGCGTGGGTCGGTGCGGGCGACGAAACCCTTGGACTTCTCTTCGAAGTAGACGATCATCTCGTTACCCATCTGCTCGACGACCTCGACATTGGCCTCGATCTTGGCGGGGGTGATGCCGTAGGGCTGATAATCCACGTCGTGGATGTCCTCGGGGCGGATGCCGAAGATGACCTTCTTGCCCGCGAACTTCTCGAACGTGGCAATCTTCGAGTTGGGGACGGGGATTTGGTAGACGCCCGCATCGACGACCAATTGGCCGTCACGCTTGACGAGGGTGGCATCAAAGAAGTTCATCGACGGGCTACCGATGAAGCCGGCAACGAACACATTGCGGGGGTTGTGGTACAGGTTGAAGGGCGTATCGATTTGTTGGAGCTCGCCAGCGCTGAGCACGCAGATGCGGGTGCCCATGGTCATGGCTTCGACTTGGTCGTGGGTGACGTAGATGAAGGTGGTGCCGAGGCGTTGGTGAAGCTTGCTGATGAAGGAGCGGGCTTCGACGCGGAGCTTGGCATCGAGGTTGGAGAGGGGCTCGTCCATCAAGAAGACCTTGGGCTCACGGACGATGGCGCGACCGACGGCGACACGTTGGCGCTGACCACCGGAGAGCTGGCGGGGGCGACGGTCGAGCAGGTGGGCGATGCCGAGTTGCTCGGCGGCTTCCTTGACGCGGGCGTCGATGATGTGGCGGGGGGTCTTGCGGAGCTTGAGACCGAAGGCCATGTTGTCGTAGACGGTCATGTGGGGGTAGAGGGCGTAGCTTTGGAAGACCATGGCAACGTCGCGATCCTTGGGGGCGACATTGTTGACGACGTTGTCCCCAATCCAGATTTCGCCATCGCTAATCTCTTCCAAACCGGCCAACATACGCAGGCTGGTGGACTTTCCGCAACCTGACGGCCCAACGAAAACCAAAAACTCTTTATCGGCAATGTCGATGTTCAGATTGTTGACGACGGCGTTGTTATTGTAGCGCTTGTATACATTGCGAAAAGTCACGCTTGCCATTGAGGTTCTCCAGAGAGAAAAAAGAAGACGGGCACGTTATGGTTTGTGCATAGTGCACAAACTTATTGCAAAGTGGGGTTGTTCACCCTCCAACACGTCAGATTATAATCCGTGCCTGCCCAACATGCAAAAAATTGGTACCGGATTAGGATGAGAAAAACATGGAACAAACGGTCAACAGTGAGCTCATCAGTATCGGGACGGAGATTCTGCTGGGTGAGATTACGGATACCAACTCGGTCTATCTGGCGCGGGTGTTGCGGGATTATGGGGTCAACGTGTTTTATATGACCTCTGTGGGGGATAACCACGGGAGGATCGTAGAGACGTTGCGTACCGCGATGGGGCGGTCACAGGTGGTCATCACGTGTGGAGGGCTGGGGCCAACCGTGGACGATATGACGCGGCAAGCGGTTGCCGAGGCAGTCGGGCAACCGTTGGTGTATCGCGAGGCGTTGATGGCGCAAATCGAGGCGCGTTTCGCGAGCTTTCGGGTGCGGATGAGCGAGAACAACAAGCGTCAGGCTTATTTGCCCGAGAATGCGATCGCCATCGAGAACGCGGTGGGGACGGCACCCGCGTTCATCACCCCATATGAGGGCGGGGTCATCATCAG
>JALONY010000443.1 GCA_025454715.1 Anaerolineae bacterium | reverse complement strand
GAGATGGGCGCGCTCCCCCGCCTCGAACGGGTCGCGCTGAACCACCTCGACCTTGACCTGCACCGCCCGCCGCACCAGCTCAGCGGCGGTGTCGGGGGTGTGCAACGCAGGGTCAAGCAGGCCGTGGTCGGCCAACAAGCCATGCTTGAGCGCCTCGGCCATGCCGCACCGCCACTCTTTGGGCGGCAACGTGCCAATCACCTCGGGGTCAATCAACACCGCGTCGGGTTGCTTGAACGCCCCGACCAAATTCTTGCCCTCCGGCAAGTCCACCCCGACCTTGCCACCGACGCTCGAATCGACCATCGAGAGCAGCGTGGTCGGCACCTGAATCAAGCGCACGCCGCGCAAATAGGTGGCGGCCACGAAGCCTGCCGTATCGCCAATCACCCCGCCGCCCAGCGCAATCACCACGCCCGTCGGGGACGACCAGCAACGCGCTCTCGGGCAACGCGGCGCGCATCGCCTCGCCATACAACGGGGCGACGGTGGTATTGCTGATGATGACGGCGCGCCGCCCCCCCACCCATTCGCCGATGCGGGCGCGCACGCCCGCCGCGATGTGGATCGGGTATTGGCCGTCCGGCGTCTTTACGAGGATTGGGGTATCTGCGTCCGCCACAGCGTCACGACCTCCTTGGCCACTTCTTCGGGGATTTTGCCCGTAGTAAAAATATGGTGCGGCATAGCCTCGTAGGCCGCCTTGCGCCGCTCGTACAAGCCTTGCCAGTCCGCCGCCAGTGGCCGCCCGCTATCGCCCGATAGGCGCGCCCGTATCGCCTCGGGCGACGCCCACAAGCACACCACCAACCCACGCTGGCACACCTGCGCCAATGTGTCGGGGTTGATTAGCGCGCCGCCGCCGGTGGCCATCACCACGTTGGGGCGCGCCGCCCACTCGCGGCACAGCTCGGCCTCGACCTGCCGAAAATACGGCTCGCCCTTCTGGCTGAACAGGTTGGCGATGCTCATGCCCTCACGCCGGACGAGTTCGGCGTCAATATCGACGAAGCGCATCCGCAACACATCGGCCACGATGCGCCCGACGGTGGTTTTGCCGGTCGCCATGAAGCCGGTCAAGGCGATGTTGTGCGGGGGTGCCTCACTCGCCATAGTTGAAGCGCCAGACCGCGTCGTCCATCGGCAAATCGTCGATGTGGTTGCGCCGCAAGGCCGCGAAGCGCGGCATCATCTCGGCACCGAGTCAAAGCCCGCCAAGACCGTCGCAATCGGCTTCATCGCCACCCGCACCACGATCGGGTCGCCGGTGGTGATGCCGCCCTCGAGGCCGCCCGCACGGTTGGTGCGGCGCATCAAGTTGCCCGCCGCGTCACGGTCGATGGCGTCGTGCGCTTGCGTGCCGCGCTTAGCCGCCAGCCCGAAGCCCTCGCCGATTTCAGCGCCCTTCATCGCGTGGATGCTGACCATCGCGCCGACGATGCGCCCGTCCAGCCGCCTGTCCCATTGCACGTGGCTACCGAGGCCGGGCGGCACGTTCACCGCCACGATTTCCATCACCCCGCCCAGCGTGTCCTTGTCGATTTTGCACTGGCGGATGGCCGCGTGCATCCGCTCGGCGGCGGTCGGCTCGGGGCAACGCACATCGGACTCCTCGCCCGCCGCGAAGCGCGCCAGATAGTCCATCTCGTCGGGGATGTCGGCGCGCACCTCGCCGATTTGCGTGACGTAACCGCCGATGACCACCCCGAACTCAGCCAACAATTTGCGGCAGACCGCCCCGACCGCCACCCGCATGGTCGTCTCGCGGGCGCTGGCGCGCTCTAGCGCAAGGCGCAGCTCACGGTAGCCATATTTGACCGCGCCGGTCAGGTCGGCGTGCCCGGGGCGCGGCACGGTCATCGGCTCGATGTCCTTCTCGCGCCAATTCTTGTAATCGCGGTTCTCGACCGACAGCGCCAATGGCGCGCCGGTGGTCAGGCCGTTGGCCACCCCCGCCGTAATGCGCGCATGGTCGCGCTCGATTTGCATCCGCCCGCCGCTGCCGTACCCGGTCTGGCGGCGCGCCAATTCGCCGTCGAGGTCGGCGCTGGTCAGCGGCAAACCGGCGGGCATCCCATCGAGGATGGCGGTCAACATCGGGCCGTGGCTCTCGCCCGCCGTCAAATAGCGTAGTGTCGTCATGAAAACAACGTCTCCAATGCAAGCTCAAAGCCGGGGAGCACATCCCCAGCGGTCAACGTATCGGATTTGCGGTCAACGTATCGGATTTGCGGTGCTCGTGCCCGCCCTGCGCGGTAAACACCTCGACCACCTCGTTCACGTAATCGACCACCCACACCAACCGCACCCCTTCTTCGAGATAGCGCGTCACCTTGCGGCGCACGTCCATATACAGGTCGGTCGGCGAGACGATTTCGGCCACGAGGTCAGGGACGACCGGGTATTTCGCCCGAAACGCCGCGAGTTTCGCGGCAGAGATATAGGCGATGTCGGGGACTAAGGAACGCCTCACCCAGTCGGAACCTTCGGTGAATGCGATGGACAACTCGAGGTAGACCGCGCCCAGCTTTTGCGCGTTGACCACAACGTTCATCGCGTCGCGCAAGGCATTGGCAATCTGGGTAGACCCAAACACAGAAGGGCTCATCGGGATTTTGGCTCCATCAATCCACTCGAAAGGGTGCCGGGCGAACTGTTCAATCCACGCCTCCAGCGGCATCAACGGCGTGGCCTCGGTCGTCATCACGGGCGCGGCCTCGGTGAGCGTCTGCGGGGTGTCCATGGTCTCCTCCTTACCAATGCGATGGGCGGTAATTCATAGTATATACGATGCGGTACCCCTCACCCTGCACACCTATGGTGAGCCATCCCTCGCCCCTCGGTGGGCGAG
>JALONY010000189.1 GCA_025454715.1 Anaerolineae bacterium | reverse complement strand
GACGCGCATGGTCGGCTCCAGCAACACCGGAGCAGCCTTCTGCACGCCTTCCTTCAAGCACATCGAGCCGGCGATCTTGAACGCCATTTCGCTCGAGTCCACGTCGTGTGCCGAGCCGTCCACGAGGCGAGCGCGCACGCCCACCACCGGATAGCCCGCCAGCACGCCGCCGAGGCACGCCTCGCGCATCCCGTTTTCGGTCGGGCGGATGAACTCACGCGGGATGGTGCCACCGCGGATCTCGTCCACGAACTCGAAATCGTGCTTGGCGTTCTTCAGCTCTTCGTCCGTCATCGGCTCGAACTCGGCGATGACGCGGGCATATTGACCCGAACCGCCGCTCTGCCGCTTGAAGATCATGTCAACACGGGTCGAGCGCGTGATGGTCTCGCGGTACGACACGCGGGGGCGCCCGACGGTGGCCTGCACGCCGAACTCGCGCATCAGGCGGTCAACCAACACCTCGAGGTGCAATTCGCCCATGCCGCGCAGCTTGGTCTGGCTGTCCTCGACCTCGACCTTGAAGGTCGGGTCTTCTTCGGCCAGACGGCGCAACGCCTCGCCCATCTTGTCTTGGTCGGCCTTGCTGTTGGGCTCGATGGCGACTTCGATGACGGGCTCGGGGAACTTGATCGACTCCAGCACGATCGGCTGGTCGGGGTCGGACAGGGTATCGCCGGTGAAGGTGGTCTTCAGCGCGAGGATGGCGGCGATGTCGCCCGCGTGCACCTCGGTGATGTCCTCACGGCGGTCGGCGAACATACGCACCATACGACCGATGCGCTCACGCTCGCCCTTGCTGGTGTTGGTCACGGTGCTGCTGCTGCGCAACACGCCCGAGTACACCCGCACGAACGCCACGCGCCCGACGAACGGGTCGGTGATGATCTTGAAGACCAGCGCCGCCAGCGGCTCGTCGTCCGAGGCCTTGCGCTCGACCGGCTCTTCGGTCTTGGGGTGCAGGCCGCGCACCGAGGCGATGTCCAGCGGCGAGGGCAGGATGTCCACCACCGCGTCCAGCATCAGCTGCACGCCCTTGTTCTTCAAGGCCGAGCCGCACAACACCGGCTGGATACGCCCGGCGATGGTCGCAGCGCGCAACGCAGCGCGGATCTCGTCGTCGGTGATGGCTTCTTCCATCAGGTACTTCTCGGTCAGCAGTTCGTCGTTCTCGACGATCTTCTCGATC
This sequence comes from Anaerolineae bacterium, assembly GCA_025454715.1. GTDB lineage: Bacteria > Chloroflexota > Anaerolineae > Aggregatilineales > Phototrophicaceae > Flexicrinis. The sequence continues at coordinate 3,364 of JALONY010000189.1, read as the reverse complement.
ATCTCCTGACGCGCCGTCTCGGCCTGCTCACGGAAGCTCTCGGGGATGGGGTGACGGGTGATGTTCTGGCCGAGGTCGTCGCCATACGTCACCAGCTCCATCGCCAACAGGTCGATGATGCCCTTGAATTGGTCACCCTCGCCGAACGGCATCTGGATGGGTACAGGGTTGCCGTTGACGCGCTCCACGATCATGCTGACCGTGCGGGTGAAGTTGGCACCCATGCGATCCATCTTGTTGACGAAGCAGATGCGCGGGACTTTGTACTGATCCGCTTGGCGCCACACCGTCTCCGACTGCGGCTCCACACCGGCCACCGCGTCGAACACGACCACGCCACCGTCCAAGACGCGCAGCGAGCGCTGCACCTCGGCGGTGAAGTCGACGTGACCCGGGGTGTCGATCACGTTGATTTGGCAGCCCTTCCATTGCGCGGTCACGGCAGCCGAGGTGATGGTGATGCCACGCTCACGCTCTTGCTCCATGTAGTCGGTGGTGGCGGCACCTTCGTGCACCTCACCAATCTTGTGCACCATGCCGGTGTAATACAGCACGCGCTCGGTGGTGGTGGTCTTGCCAGCGTCGATGTGGGCGATAATGCCGATGTTGCGAACCTTCTCGAGGTTCAGTTTCGTGTCGAGCGCTTTTGCCATGCTCTGCTCTTAACCACTCGTTGTTTGTCGAAAGGGACGGAAGCTTACTTGTAGTGCGCAAAGGCGCGGTTGGCTTCCGCCATGCGGTGGGTCTCGTCTTTTTTCTTGATCGAGTTCCCTTGGCCGTTGGCCGCATCCATCAACTCGGCGGCCAGCTTGTTGGGCATCCCCTTGCCAGAGCGCGAGCGGGCGTTGGCCAACAGCCAGCGCATCGCCAACGACAGGCCGCGCTCGGTCGTCACTTCGACCGGCACTTGGTAGGTCGAGCCACCCACGCGGCGCGGCTTGACCTCGACCGACGGGGTCACGTTACGCAACGCCGTCTCGAACACCTCGATCGGGCTACGCTTGGCCTTCTCTTCGATGATGTTGAAGGCACCATACATGATGCCCTGCGACGTGCTACGCTTGCCGCCATACATCATGCGGTTGATGAACATCGTCACGGTGACGCTGTTGTACTTGTTATCCGGAGCGACCGGGCGCTTCGGCGGAGAATTTCTTCTCGGCATCGTCTACTTACCCTATCCGTTACTTCTTACCCTTGACAGGAGCGGCAGGTGCGCCCTTCTTCGGGCGCTTGGTGCCATACTTGCTACGCGCCTGCAAGCGGTTCTTCACGCCGTCAGAGTCCAACGTCCCACGCACGATGTGATAACGCACACCCGGCAGGTCTTTCACACGGCCACCACGAACCAACACCACGCTGTGCTCTTGCAAGCTGTGGCCTTCGCCCGGGATGTACGCCGTCACTTCGATACCGTTCGACAAGCGAACACGCGCTACTTTGCGCAACGCCGAGTTCGGCTTCTTCGGCGTCATGGTACGCACTACCGTGCATACCCCACGCTTCTGAGGCGCGCCCGTCGGCTGCTTCGTGCGCCGCTGCGAGAAGGCGTTCAGCGTATATTGCAACGCGGGCGCCTTGCTCTTGAACTTCTTGTTCTGGCGGCCCTTACGCACCAACTGATTGATGGTCGGCATACTTACTCCATCTTGCTCTTAGGAACTGGCGTCAGGCGCACAAAAAGGCGAAGTACAGCACATTTGCCGTCCGCCCGGTGCTTCCTGCCGTAACGAGCCTCAGCACACGGTCGGCGCTGCACTTTCGTCACATATACACTCGGTTCGGCGCAAACGACGCGCACTGGTGGGCTTTCACCGACCACCACGCAACCGCTACGCCGCTTTTTATTCGCTGGGGTATCCTATCAGCCCACCCTAACCCTGTCAAGCAAAACCGCCGCGCATTCATGCGGTTCTCATCTTTGGCCGTTGCACGGCTTTTTGGGGTGTGCCAATCCAGCGATTCAAGGTTAGAATAGACTGAGAGCGCGGCACACAGCCGCCTCTTTAAGGGGGACATTGTGCATATCGACGCCTTGCCGACGCCACGCGACAGGCTTCCCACGCGCTGGAAGCAGGTCATCCAGCGGTGGGTGGTGATAGTCGCGTTCGTGCTGTCGGCCTGCCGCGCTGCCACCACCCCCACCCCAATCAAATTGCCCATCAGCCTCCCAGAACAACTGATTGCCGGCCAAAGCGTGACTGTGCGCGTCGGCCCGACCGACGCCGCAGACGGCACCGATGTCGGTTTGGTGATGGTGGGGAGTTTGGGGCCACGGGTCTATCAAAGCACTTTCTTCAAAGGCATTGCCGTGTTCGTCATCCCGGGCGAGCACACCCTCCAGACCGGCACGCTGGCCTTCGTGGCGGCTGCCGAGCGCGCCCGCGGCGAGGCTGGCCTCATCTTGCGTAGCGGCGGCAAGTTCCAGCTCCCGGGCGAGTGGTACGTCTCGTTCTAAAACTCGGCGCCTGCCGTGCGCTTGGCGCCCACCCCATACCGCTTTGGTCACAAATGGCGTATCTTTATGGGTAAATCCCCATCGCGTTCGGGCTTTACCAGTAGGCACGCCATGACCCCACCCCACTTCCACGGCAGGTTTGCCACATTCATCGCGTTGCTGCTGGCCGTTTTGCTCACGGCCTGCCAGCCCGCGCCACCTGCCGCGGTCGAGCCGTTGCCGACCCTGTTCCCCTCCCCCACCCCGCCCAATTTCACGGTCGATGAGGCCGAGCGGGTCGCCAGCGAGTTCTTATATGGCTGGCAGACCGGCGACTACGGCGCGATGTACCAGCGCATCGGGTTCAATGCCCGCGACGCCACCTCGTTCGACGCCTTCCGCGATACCTACACCACCGCCGCCAACACCCTGACCTTGCAAAGCGTGACCGCGCAAGCCCGCGCCATCGCCCGCGACCCCAACGCCGCCCGCATCGTCCGGCTGACGTATGATGCCACCTTCGAGACGCGCTTGGTCGGCACCTTCACCGATAGCAACCGCACCCTGACGTTGGCCTTCGACGACCGTGATGGGGCGTGGCGCGTGGCATGGACGCGGGGCGACGTGTTCCGCGAGCTGGAAAATGGCGGGCGCTTGCGCCAAATCACCACCGCCGTCAACCGCGCCAACATCTATGACCGTGACGGGGTGGTGCTGGCCATGCAAGACGAGCGCCTCATCGTGGTGGTCGAGGTCGTCCGCCAGACCATCCCCGACGAGGCCGCGTGCATCGCCGTGCTCACCCGCGCCACCCCCCTGACGACCGAGCAACTGACGACCCGCCTCGACTCCCAGCCCAGCGATTGGGTCAACGAGATTGCGGTCATCGAGCCACAAGCCTATACCGAGCACAACGCCGACCTGACC
>JALONY010000188.1 GCA_025454715.1 Anaerolineae bacterium | reverse complement strand
AGGTCGCCCAGCGTCTGGCGCAAGCCCTCGGCCTGCATTTGCAAGCGCTCCAGCTCGTCATCCTCGCTACCCTCGGACTCGATGTCGCGGATTTCTTCCTCGGCACGGGCGAGGTTGCCTTCCAGCTTGCGGACTTGGGCGGCCTCGGGTGATTTGTACATCCGCAGGCGCGCCGAGGCCTCGTCGATCAGGTCGATGGCCTTGTCGGGCAAGAAGCGGTCGGGCACGTAGCGCGCCGACAACTGCGACGCGGCCTCGATGGCCTCGTCGGTGATTTCGACGTTGTGGTGCTGCTGATACGGCTCTTTGATGCCTTGCAGGATTTCGACCGTCTCTTCGATGCTCGGCTCATCGACCACGATTTGCTGGAAGCGGCGCTCGAGGGCGGCATCGCTCTCGATGTGCTTGCGGTATTCGTCGAGGGTGGTCGCGCCGATGCACTGCAATTCACCACGTGCCAGCGCGGGCTTGAGGATGTTGGCGGCATCGACACTGCTGCCCGCCGACCCTGCGCCGACCAGCATGTGCACCTCGTCGATGAACAAGATGCTCTCGGACTGCTTCAGCTCTTCGATGACGCGCTTGAGGCGCTCCTCGAACTGGCCGCGGTACATGGTGCCCGCCACCAATGAGCCGACATCGAGCTGCAAGACGCGCTTGTTCAGCAACGGCTTGGGCACGTCGCCGGACACGATGCGTTGCGCCAAGCCTTCGACGATGGCCGTCTTGCCCACGCCCGGCTCACCGATGAGGGCGGGGTTGTTCTTGCGGCGGCGGCTGAGGACTTGGATGACGCGCTCGATTTCGGTCTCACGCCCGACCACGGGGTCGAGCTTGTTCTCGCGTGCCATCTCGGTCAGGTCGGTGGCGAGTTGGTCGAGCTGGGGGGTCTTGGTCTCGCTGCGGCGCTGCCCAAAGGGTGCGGGGTTGGGCGGGCGGCGCGGGGTGCCGCCGCTGGGCGGTTGCGACCCCAATGGCGTCGGCGGGGTGGGGGGCGTCGGGGTCTGCGGCTCATCGGGCGTGGCCGGTTGAGACGGCTGGACGGGGCTATCGCGCAGGACGTTGTTGGTCTGGCGGCGCACTTCCTCGGGGGTGATGCCGAGGCGACGGAGCACCTCGATGGCGGTGCCCTCGGGCTGGCGCACCAACGCCAACAGCAGGTGCTCGGTGCCGATGTAGTGGTGCCCCATGCGACGCGCTTCGTCGATGGCCAATTCCATGACGCGCTTGGTGCCTGCGGTCAGGTCGAATTGTCCAGAGCGGGAGCGTTGCTCGGGGCGCTTCATGCGGATAATCAGGTCTTCCACGCGGCGGGTGTCCAAGCCCAGTTCGCGCAGGACGCGCCCGGCCACACCGCCCTCTTCCTTCAACAACCCCAGCAACAGGTGCTCTGTCCCGATGTGGGAGTGGTTCAGGCGTTCGGCTTCTTCTTGCGCCAAACTCAGCACGCGGCGCGCACGCTGGGTAAAGCGTTCCATCCCCTTATTTGCCACGGCAATGACCTCCGCCGTTCGTCTAGACGTTGTGTGTTGGTTTTTGAAGGCGCAAGGGATACAGGGGCAGCCGATACCACTTGCGCGTATAAAGAAGTATACCGCATCCTAACCCACAATGGTTGTCAGAAGCGCCTTAGAGTTTGCCGTGGCGCGGGCAGGATGAGCGGCGGGCGATAAACCCCCAAGGATGGGGTGTTGCCGATGGAAGGGGAATGGAAAACGCCCCACGATACCGTGGGGCGTTTGGGTGGTGGCGGGGATGGGCGCGGTTATTCGTCTTCGCGCTTCATGTTCAGGTCAACGTCGAGGTACTCGGCGCTGTTGACGCGCTTCAGGCTCAGCCCGAGGCGGCGGCTACGCACATCGACCTTAATCACGCGCAGGGTCATGGTGTCGCCCTCGTTCACCACCTCTTTGGGGTGGTTGACGCGCTGGTCGCTCAGCTCGCTGATGTGCACCAAGCCCTCGATCTCGTTGTTGTTGACCAAGCGGGCGAACGCGCCGAACTTGGTCAGCTTGGTGATGCGGGCGCGCACGAGCTGGCCTTGCACGTAAGCGCTGGCCACCTCGTCCCACGGGTCGATTTCGGTGCGCTTAATCGACAAGCCGATGCGCTTGCGGTCGGGGTCAACCGAAATCACCTCGACGCGCACCTCTTGCCCGACCTTCAGCAATTCCCGCGGGTGGGTGACGTGCTTCCACGACAACTCGGTCAGGTGCACCAAGCCCTCGGCCCCGCCGACATCGACGAACGCGCCGAAGTCCTCGAGGCTGACCACGCGCCCAGTCACGACCTGCCCGACGCCGAGGCGCGAGACCAGCTCGTTCTTGCGGCGCTCGCGGCTTTCGCGGTTGGCCATGCGCTCGGACAAAATCAGGCGGTTTTGGTCTTTGTTGACCTCCATCACCTTCACGGCGATGTTTTGGTTGACCATGCCGTCATATTGCTGGGGGGTGGCGGTTTGTAGCTCACGGCGGCGCTCGTCGCTCATCTGGCTGAGCGGGACGAACCCGCGCAACCGCCCGAAGCGCACGATGAGGCCGCCCTTGTTGAACCCGGCCACCGCGCCCTCGAACACGCGCTGCTCGCCGCGATATTCCTCGGCCATGCGCCAGTCCATCTCCTCGGAGGCGCGGGTGAGCGACAGCAACACCTTGCCTTCGTTGGTGCGCGGGTTGACCACGAACACCATCGTCTCGGCGCCTTCTTTCAGCTCGTCGAGCTGGCCGTGGGTCATGCGCTCCAGTTCACGGCTCATGATTTCGCCAATCAGACCCTCCCCTAAATCGACCGTGATGGCCAAGGGCGTCTTGCTGGCGATTTGCCCTTTGACGATTTCGCCGCGTTTGAAGCGGGGGGCGGGGCGTTCGGCGTCGGCAGCCGACGGCGCGGCTTCGGTCACGACCTCTTCGGTGCTCGGCACGGAAGTTTCGTCCAACGGCTCATTGCTGTGATCAGTCATGCTCGTTCCCTGTATGTACTAGCGTCAGTCCCGCCGCGCAAACACCCCGCCCGGAAGACCCCGACACGTCGGGCATGATGGTACATGCCCGAACTGATGGCCTCGAAAAAATGCCGCCCGTCTGAGCGGTCACACGGGGCAAATTATACACCGCCGATTCCCCACCTGCAACAGGTTTGCGCTGCACTTAACCTGCGCTTGACGCAGCTTGGCGGTATAATGGGGTCGTCATCGTTTTTTCCAACGCAGTTTGAGAGGGGGTCGGTTCGATGAGACGGCTCGCATTTTACGGGTTAGTGCTCGCGCTCTTGGCGGGGGTCGGGTTCAGCGCCACACAAGGCACCGCCGCACAGGGCACCCTGACCGGCAGCAACTGGCAGGCCGAATATTTCGCCAATGCCAACTTCACCGCGCCTGCCTCGTTCACGCGCATCGATAACGCCATCCAGTTCACCTATGGCGCGGCCTCGCCCAGCGACGGCGTGACCACCCTGCCCGCCGACAATTTTTCCATCCGCTGGAGTGGCACCCAACCCATCAGCATCGGCGGCACCTACCAGTTTACGGTGGTGGCCGAGGACGACGTGCAAATCGAGGTCAACAACGTCGCACCCCCTTGCCGTTCATCCCCGCCGGTGCCCTGACCGCCACGGTCATCCGCGCCTCGGTCTTGAACGTGCGCGACGCGCCCTCGACCGGTGGCAACCGCTTGGGGCGCATCTTGCGCGGCGAAACCTACGCGGTGCTGGGGCGTGACGCCGATGCGCGCTGGTTCTTGCTGCAATTGGGCGGCTATCAGGGCTGGGCGTATGGTTATTACCTGTTCGTCAACGGCAACGAGTTCAACGCGCCCGTCACCAGCCCGTTCGGGACGCTGGGCGTGCCTGCGGGCGTGGTCGATACCGGCGTGGTGGCGCAGTCGCGTGCGACGCTGGTGCTGCGCGATGTGCCCAGCGTGGCGGGCAACCAGATTGGCCGCGTGACGTGGGGCGCATTCTTGCCGGTCGTCGGGCGCACCGGTGACGGCTTCTGGTATCAGGTGGTCTGGAAGGGCACGGTCGGCTGGGTCTACTCGCCCTATACCGAGCTGACACAAGGCGACCTAAACGCCGTGCCAGTGCGCTAAAGCCGCCCACCGTGTCGGCTCAAGACCGCGCCAAGTGGAACACGCGCTATCGCAGTCGGGCGGGGGAGGACTACCCCCGCCCCGATTTGCTGTTGCTGGACTACACCCCCGCCATCCCGCTCAACACCCGCCCGCGGGCGCTCGACCTCGCGGGTGGGGTCGGGCAAAACGGGTTATGGCTGGCCGAGCAAGGCTATACGGTCGATATCCTCGACATCAGCCGCGTGGCGCTCGACCGCGCCAGCGCCGAGATGGGGGTGCGTGGGGTGCGGACGGTCAACCTGCTGTGCATCGACCTCGACGACGCGCCTTTGATGCCCGACAGCTATGACCTCGTGTGCGTGTTTCGGTTTTTCAATCGGGCGGTGTTGCCGCGCCTCGCGGCCTGCGTCAAAGCCGGTGGGCGCGTGATTTACGAGACGTTTAACCTGAGCATCCTCGAGACCCGCCCCGACTTCCCATCCGATTATTGTGTGCGGACGGGGGAGCTGGCGGCGGCCTTCGGCAAGTGGCGCGTGCTGCGCGATACCGAGGCGGGCGCGTTCTCGCAATTCGTGGCCATCAAGCCGTAACGGCGGCTCGCGCTGCTTGCCCCACCGCCCAAACGAACCCGCCCTCACTGTTTCGGTGAGGGCGGGTTTTTCTATCTGTGGGGTTCGCCGTATGTGCGCTTTACCCCTCGCGGATGGCGCGCAGGATGGCGCGGGGCCCGGGGGTCTTGCCGCTCATCATGAGCTGGGCGCGGAACAGCCGCCCCGCCAGCCAAAACGCCCCAATCACCGCGCCGAACATCAACGCGAGGCTAAGCACCACCTCCAACGGCGGTACCGCCACCATCGTCGAGCGCGCAATCATGGTGATGGGCGCGGTCAGCGGGAACAAGCTCAGGCCGACGGCCAGCGGGCCATTCGGGTCGGCCACCAGTTGCCCAATCATGAAATACGGGATCATGGCGGGCAGCACGAACAGCGAGGTGTATTGCGACCCCTCTTGCGACGAGTTGGACAACGCCCCGACCGCGCCGAAGGCCGCCGCGAACATGAAGAAGCCCAGCAGTAGGTAGGCCGCCATCACCCCAAACGACTCGGTCGGGATGCTGACCGCGGCCAAGAACGGGATGGCTTGGCGCAAGAAATCGCCCTGAAAGCTGAGCAGGAGCGCGCTCAGGCCAAACCACACCCCGACCTGAAACAGCGACATGATGCCCTGCGCCAACACCTTGCCGGTCAGCAGTTGCTCGGCGCGCACGCTGGTAATCAAGATTTCGACCAGCTTGTTTTCCTTCTCCTCGATGACGCTCTGCATCATGTAGCCACTGCCGGTGAACACGATCATCAGAAACAGCAGGGTGAAGATGAACATCAGCAGGTAATCGGCGTCACGGTTGAGCTCGGCGGGGGCGTCGGCGTCCTCGCCGGTCGGCGGGGTCAGGATGCTGGCCAAATCGACCTGCTCGAGGTTGGACGGGTCTTCGAAACGGGCGCGCAGGTTTTCGGGCAAGGCCGACTCGAGGGCGGCCAGCGTCAGCACCGAGAGCGGCTCGCGGCTGACGTTGTCGAGGGTCATGGTCGGCAAGATTTGGCGCGCCTCGCCAGTTTCGGCGTAGTCGGCTGGGATGAGGTAATAGGCCTCGATGTCGCCCGCCTCGAGGGCGGCGCGGGCGCTGGCCTCGTCGGGGAAGCGCGTCAACGGTGCGCCCTCCGGCACCACCCCGAACAACCCGCTCTCATCGACGAAACCGGCCTCTTGCAAGCCGTCGAAACGGTCGATGACCTCGGCGGTCTGGGTCATCATCTCTTCGGGGGTGGGGGTGAGCGATTGCCACACATTCGACGCCAGCGCCAGCACCAACGGCAGGCCGAACGTCACGAACAAGAAGCTGCGCCGCCGGATGATGCGGCTGACTTCGTAACTGAACACGCGCCACAAATTGCCCATTAGGCCACCTCTTTGGTTGCAGCGGGCGCAGGGGTCACGTTCACGGCGTCGCCCCGCCCACGGATAATCTTCCACAAGCCGCGCCAGCCCGGCACCTTGCCATACGACAGCACGCCCCAGCGGAACAAGCGCGCCGCCGCCCACAACACCAGCAGGTCAACGAGGATTAGGCCGCCGATGCTGACGCCCAACTGCCACGCGGGCACGGTCGTCAGGCCGACGCGCATCAAGACCGCCATCGGCGCGGTGAACGGGATGAGCGTGAACAGGGTCGGCACGGTGCCGTTGGGGTCGAGCAGGAAGGTGAAGATGGCGAGGTAGGGCAACATGACCGGCAGGATGAACAAGGCCGAGAATTGGCGGCCTTCCATCTCCGAGTTGGTGACGGCTCCGATGGCCGCCAAGCCCGCCCCGATGAAGAAATAGCTCAGGACGTAATACACGATGGCCAGCACGGCCATATCGGGCGGGATGACCAAGCCCGGCAGCGCGTTTTGCTGTTGCGCCACCGCCACCCCGACATACCCGGCCACCAAGAACACCACCACCTGCAACAAGCCCAGCACGCCCATGCCCAGCACCTTGCCGCCCAGCAATTCCATCGGGCGCACGCTGGTGATGAGCACCTCCATGATGCGGCTCGATTTTTCGGCGCTCAGGCCGTTCATCAAGAAGGAGCTGGTGGTCATCGAGGCCAAGACCAGCAAGAACCCGAACACCAACGGCAGCATGGTGAAGAAGAACACGCTTTCGCCGTCGAAGGTGCGGTTGCCGTCCAAGACCGTCACGTTGAGTTCGGGGCGTTGCTCAATCCGCTCGGTCGGGAAGGGCAGCTCGACCAACGTGTTGAGGTTGGCCAGCGCCAGCGCGTTGACGGCGCGGAACATGTCATCGGGCGCGGCCTGCAAGCTGTACAGCGTCACGTCGCCGGTCTCGACGTAATCGGGCGGGATGATCAGGTAGGCGGCCAACGCACCATCGACCACCTGCTGGCGGGCGGTGGCCTCGTCCTCCGCCCACACGAACAAATCGGGGTAGGCTTCGGGCTGGGCTTGGTTGGCGAACACCCGCTCGGTGCTTTGGTCAATCACCCCGACCGGCCTGTAATCGCCGAGGTCGCTGGCACCACTGCCGGACGAGAAGCCCAGCCCGATGCTGAGGGCGACAATGAGGGGCGTGCCGAACACCGCGAACAAGAACGACGGGCGGCGCAGGTTGCTCCAGAACTCGTGGCGGGCAATCAGCAGAAGCTTGGCGAGGTTCATGACGCCGCCCCCCCGTCCTCGACCACGCGGATGAAGATGTCGTTGAGGCGCGGCACGGCCAGCGCGAACTTGTGCACCTCGATGCCGGACGTTTGCGCCATGGCCGAGAGCAGGGTGTTGGAGGTCACGCCGTCCTTCAGGAACAGGGTGGCGATGCGCCCGTTTTCGCTGGCCTGCACCCGCGCCACCCCGGGCACCTTGCCCCAGTCGCCCGAGCCTTCGACCTCGACCGCCTGCACCGCGTAGCGGCGGCGCACCTCATCGACCGCGCCGTACAAGGCCACCCGCCCACGGTTAATCATCAGCAGGCGCTCGCACAACTCCTCGACCTGAAACATCTGGTGGGTGCTCATCACGATGGTCGTGCCGTCCTTGCGCAAGCCCAGCAACAAATCCATCAAGATGCGGGTGTTGACCGGATCGAGGCCGCTGAACGGCTCATCGACGATGATGAGCTGCGGGCGGTGCATGACCGTCACGGCGAACTGAATTTTTTGCTGCATCCCCTTGGACAATTCGCCGACCTTTTTCTTGGCGTGCGCGTCCAATTCGAGGTATTTCAGCAATTCGTTGGCGCGGGCGTTGGCGTCGTGGCGCGTCATGCCCTTGAGCTGCCCGAGGTAGCTCATCATCTCGCCCAGCTTGACGTTGCGATACAAGCCGCGCTCCTCGGGCAGGTAGCCGATGCGGTCTTTAATCGCGTCGGTCATCTGCCCGCCCAGCACGCGGATGCTGCCTGCGTCGGGCTTGATGATGTCCAAAATCATCCGCATGGTGGTCGATTTGCCCGCGCCGTTGGGCCCGAGCATGGCGAAAATCTCGCCTTGTCGCACCTCG
>JALONY010000187.1 GCA_025454715.1 Anaerolineae bacterium | reverse complement strand
CCACGCGGCAAACTCGGGGCGCTGGTGGGTGGCCTGCGGGTCACGGGTGCCAATCATGACCGCGTGGCCGAGGCTGGCGAGCTTGGCCGCCAGCGTCTGGCCGACGCCGCCGGTGCCGAAAATGGTGATGTTCATGCAGGGTTTCCTTGTCGGCTTACTCGCCGTTGAACAGGTCGCGCATCTTGTCGAAGAAGCCTTTGGCGGCGACGGGGCGGGGGTTCTTGCCCAGCGATTCGCCCAGCTTCTCGAACAAGCGGCGTTGTTCATCGGTCAGTTTGCTGGGGATATCGACCATGACCGTGACGATTTGGTCGCCGCGCCCGTTGCTGGTGCCATTGCTCATCAGGCGCGGGAAACCCTTGTTGCGTAGGCGCATCAATTTGCCCGACTGGGTGCCGGGCGGGATGATCATCTCGACCTCGCCATCGACGGTCGGGATCATGATTTTGTCGCCCAGCGCGGCCTGTGCCACGTTGATGACCAGCGTGTAATGTACGTCGTTGTCGCGCCGCTCGAAATACTCGTGTGGGCGCACGCGCAAGCGGACGACCAGCGTGCCACGCGCACCGCCGCGCTCCCCGACGTTGCCCTCGCGGGCGTATTGGATTTCGAGGCCGTCGCGCACGCCGCCCGGGATGTTGATGGTCTTCTGGACGCGCTTGCGGGTGCGACCGGTGCCGTCACAGGTCTTGCACCGGCTCTCGATCAGGGTGCCGACGCCGCCGCAACGCGGGCAGGCGGTCTCTTGCACGATGGAGCCGATGAAGGTCTGGCGGACTTGGCGCACGGTGCCCATGCCGTTGCATTGCGGGCAGGTGACGGGCGAGGTGCCCGGGGCTGCACCGGTGGCGTTGCACGTGTCGCACGGGTCGAAGCGCTCATACTCGACTTGCACCTCGGCACCGGTCACGGCCTCGGCGAAGTCGAGCGTGACCTCGACCATGACGTTGCCACCGGCTTGGGGGCCGGTGCGCTGGGGGCGGTTTCCACCGCGTTGGCCGGTGAATCCCGCGAAAAATTCCTCGAAGATGTCCTCGAAGCTGCCGAAGCCCTGCCCCCCGCCATAGCCACCGCCGCCACCTGCGGGGCCGTTGACTCCGGCGTGGCCGAAGCGGTCATAGCGGGAGCGCTGGTCGTCGTCGCTCAGCACGCCATACGCCTCGTTGATTTCTTTGAACTTGCTCTCGGCGTCCGCAGCCTTGTTCACGTCGGGGTGGTATTGCCGTGCGAGGTTGCGAAAGGCTTTCTTGATATCGTCTTTCGTGGCGCTGCGCGGCACGCCGAGGACTTCATAGTAATCACGAGCCATGCGGTGTCATCTTTCGCTGAGGTCTGGGAGTGAGAAAGGGGCGCGCCGGTGCGCCTCGGGCATCCTGACGAACCCGCTCCCCTACGCGGGGCAGGGGAGCGGGCTGGTGTGCGGGGGGGTTAGGCCTCGGTGAACTCGGCGTCCACGACGCCCTCGTCCTTGCCTTTGCCCTTGCCGTTGGCCGCGCCAGCGTCGGTGTTGGCGTTCCCGTTGGCTTCAGGGGTGGCACCGGCGGCGGGTTGTTGGTACATCTGCGCGCCGAGCTGTTGGATGTGGGCGGCCAGCGCTTCGGCGTTGGCCTTGAGCGCCTCGTAGTTCTCTTCGGTCTTGGCCTTGTTGACGGCCTCGATTTTCTCTTGGGTTTGTTGCTTGGCTTGGGCGGGCAGTTTGTCGCCGTGCTCACGCAGCAATTTCTCGGCGGTGAAGACCACGCTGTCGGCCTCGTTGACGATTTGCACCTGCTCGCGGCGCTTGGCGTCCTCGGCGGCGTGCGCCTCGGCGTCCTTCACCATCTTCTCGACCTCGGCCTTGCTCAGGCCGGTGTTGCCGGTCAGGGTCACTTTTTGCTCGCGACCGGTGGCCTTATCCTTGGCGCTGACGTTCAGGATGCCGTTGGCGTCGATGTCGAACGTGACCTCGATTTGCGGGATACCCCGCGGCGCGGGCGGCATCCCGTCGAGGATGAACTTGCCCAGCGAAACGTTGTCCGCGGCCATCGGGCGCTCGCCCTGCATGACGTTGATTTCGACTTGGGTCTGGTTGTCGGCGGCGGTGCTGAAGACCTGCGACTTGCGGGTCGGGATGGTGGTGTTGCGCTCGATCATCGGGGTGGCCACGCCGCCCATGGTCTCGATCGAGAGGGTGAGCGGGGTGACATCGAGGAGCAAGATGCCCTTCACGTCGCCCTTGAGCACGCCGGCCTGTACCGCCGCGCCCAGCGCCACCACCTCATCGGGGTTGACGCCCTTGGTCGGGGCTTTGCCGAAGAACTTCTCGACCGCGGCCTGCACGGCGGGCATACGGGTCATACCACCGACGAGGATGACCGCGTCGATTTTGTCCTTGCTCAGGCCAGCGTCACGCAGGGCTTGCTCGGTCGGCTTCATGCTGCGGTCAATCAGGTGGGCGGTGAGCTGCTCCAGCTTGGCGCGGCTGAGCTGGATGTTGAGGTGCTTGGGGCCGCTGGCGTCGGCGGTGATGAACGGCAGTTGGATGTCGGTGGTGAGCGCCGAGGACAGCTCAATCTTGGCCTTCTCGGCGGATTCCTTCAGGCGTTGCAGCGCTTGGCGGTCGTTACGCAGGTCGATGCCGTTCTCGGCCTTGAAGCCTGCGACCAGCCAGTCGATGATGACATCGTCGAAGTCGTCACCGCCGAGGTAGGTGTCGCCGTTGGTGCTCTTGACCTCGAACACGCCATCGCTGATTTCGAGGATGCTGATGTCGAACGTACCGCCGCCGAGGTCGTACACGGCGACCACGCCGTTGCGCTTGTCGAGGCCATAAGCCAGCGCCGAGGCGGTCGGCTCGTTGACGATGCGGATGACATCGAGGCCAGCGATGCGACCGGCGTCCTTGGTGGCTTGGCGCTGGGCGTCGTTGAAGTAGGCGGGCACGGTGATGACGGCTTGGTCAACGCTGGTGCCGAGGAAGGCCTCGGCGTCGGCCTTGATTTTGGCCAAAATCATCGCGCTGATTTCTTGCGGGCTATAGTCGCGGTCGCCCATGCGGACGCGCACGTCGCCATTGGGGGCGGCGCTGACGTGGTAGGGGATACGCTTGAGGGCGTCCTGCACCTCGCGGTCTTGGAAGCGGCGCCCGATGAAGCGCTTGACCGAGAAGATGGTGTTCTCGGCGTTCATGATGGCTTGGTTGCGGGCGACCTTGCCAACGAGGCGCTCGCCGTTCTTGTTGATGGCGACGACCGAGGGAATCAGCCGCCCGCCTTCCGACGAAGGGATGACGGTCGGCTCGCCGCCTTCCATGATGGCGATGACCGAGTTGGTCGTCCCGAGGTCAATACCGATGACACGTCCCATGATGATGATACTCCTCTGAGGGGGTTGTTAGGGTTACTGGGGGGTGGGCAGCGCTGGGCTACCGCGGACTAGACATGCTCTTACGATACGAAACTTGTGTTAGTTCTACGTAAACGCTGGGGGTTAGGGTGCGACGCGCACCATCGCCACGCGCAAGACGCGCTCGCCGCTGGCGTAGCCCTTTTGCAGCGTGTCGCTGACGTGGCCGCTGGGGATGCCCTTGGCCTCGGCCTCTGGGTCGATGCCGATGGCCTCGTGGCGGTTGGGGTCGAACGGCTGGCCGGTCGGGTCGAACTTCTCGACGTGCAGCTCACCCAAGATGCGGTCGAACTTGCTGAGCAATAACCCGACCCCGCGAATCCACGGGTTGTCTTGCAGGTCGGCGGGCACGTTGGCCATGGCGCGCTCGAAGTCATCGATGATGGGCAGGAACTTCACGACCGCGTCTTGGGCGCCGCGGGCTTTGGCCTCGCTCAGCTCTTTTTCGGTGCGGCGCTTGTAATTGGCGAAGTCGGCGCGCTCGCGCTGCCAACCCGCCTGAAACTCGATGACCTTGGCCTCGAGGTCAGACAGCACATCGCCCGACACATCGGCGGCGGTGGGGTCGGTAGGTGGGGTGTCGGCATGGTCTTGGCTCAAGGGGCAATCCTCCAGAGTCGGGATGGTTTTGACCTTACGAATGAATACGGGCGCATTGTAACAGCGGTGTGCTAGAAGTGTGTTAGAAGTTGCGGCACGGGCGGTGAGGGACATACGAACGCCCCCGATTCGGTGCGAGGCGGGGGCGTTGGGGAGGGCGTTGGGTGGGGGTATTATTGGGCGGGCAGGGCAGGGAAGACGGTGCTGAGCGCCTCGGGGAGCTGGGCGCGCCACGCGGTGTAGTTGTGGCCTGCGTTGTGCTCCTTGTAGGTCACGCGGTAGCCGCGCTGGGTCAGGCGTTGGAACATCTCGCGGTTTTCGCCCAAGAGCCAGTCCATCGTGCCGCAGTCCAGCCACACGTCGATATCGCGGACGGGCAAGACCTCGGGCAACAGCTCGGTCAGCGAGGGGTGGTCGGTCAGGTTGCCCTGAAACGCGCCCGCCTGCGCGATGACCTTGCCGAAGATGTGCGGCAAGCGCAGGCCGGTATACAGGGCTTGTTGGCCGCCCATCGACGCGCCCATCACGCCCCATGTGCCCGGGTGTTGGTCGTGATCGAGCAGGTTGAGGTTGTTGTAGGCCAG
>JALONY010000186.1 GCA_025454715.1 Anaerolineae bacterium | reverse complement strand
GTGCCGCCCAGCCGCTCGTAATGGCCGTGGTCGCGCATCAGCAACAGCTCGGTGTGCCCGCCGCTGACGATTAAGACCAGCGCGGGGAACTCGGCATCTTGCAGCGGCTGGGTCAGCCACAGCGAATAGACGTGCCCTTCGAGGTGGTTAATCCCCAAGAGCGGCTTACCGGCAATCAAGGCCAAGCCCTTGGCATAATTGATGCCGACCAACAACGACCCCGCCAGCCCGGGGCCGCGGGTCACGGCGATGGCATCGACATCGGCCACCGACGCGCCCGCGTCTTTGAGCGCTTGCGCCACCACCGGCGCGATGGCCTCGACGTGCGCCCGCGACGCCACTTCGGGGAACACCCCGCCGTATTGCGCGTGCAAATCGACCTGCGACGCCACCACGCTCGACAAGATGCGCCGCCCGTCCAAGACCAGCGCGGCAGCCGTTTCGTCGCACGAGCTTTCGATTCCGAGGATGAGAGTCACGAGGATTTTTCCGCTTCTACACCTAAAACTTCACGCGGTCGGATTGTACAATGCCCAACGTCAAATGTGGACGCGGACTCTGAACTCATGACAACACCCCCCAGCTTAATGGACATTTTCGACTTTACCCCCGAAGACCTCGCGGCCAACCGCGCCGGTCAGCTCAGCGAGATGCAGCGCTATCGCCTCAAGGTGCGCTTTCGCCGCTCGGTTGCGCTGGGCATCGGGGTGATTTTGGGCTTGGCGTTCGTCGCCACGCTGTTTTTATATCTGGGCAACCGGCAAGCCACGCCCGCGCTGGCGTGGGTCGGGCTGGGGGTCACGGTGTGCTCGGCGGCCATCATGGGCAATTTCACCCGCAGTTGGTTGCGCCTCAACGCCGACATCCGCAGCGGCACGGCTCAGCGCCACCACGGCACGCTGGAGCGCGTGGTCAAGCCGGTCACGCGCCGCGTGGTGATTTACCTGATTCGGGTGGACGGTGCCGAGTTCAACGTCGGCAAGGACGCCTTCAAGCTGTTCAAGCACCAAGCCACCTACACCACCTACCGCGCCCCCTACAGCGGCCAATTGCTCAGCGTCGAGGCGGCCTAGCTCAGCTCGACCAGCGTTTGGTCACGCTCGACCACCGCGCCCTTTTGGACGGCAACCGCCTTGACGGTGCCGTCTTTGGGCGCGGTCACGCGGATTTCCATCTTCATCGCCTCCAGCACCACCAGCGTCTGCCCAGCCACCACCGCATCGCCGACGCTCACCAGCACATCGGCCACCAGCCCGGGCATTTGCGCGCTCAGCTTGCCCTGCGCGCCCGCCGCGCCACCCCGCCGCCGCGCCCTCGCCTCGGGCACCCGCGCCGTCACCGGCGCACCGCCCACGCGCTGGGCATAGCGGTGCGCCCCGTCCTGCGCGGTGTAGACCATCGCCCGTTGCCCGTCATGCTCCATCAGCCAGCCGCCGTCCGGCTGACGCACCGCCCGCACCCGATACGCCCGCCCATCGACCGTGGCGGTGTGCGTGCCGTCGCCATTGTCGGCAAGGCTGACGGTCACGGTTTGCCCGTCTATCTCATAGTTAACCTGTTGCGCCATTTTCCAAAAAAACCCTTTTTTGTCGCCTCGATACAACGCACTTTCCAGTATAGCACAGCGCTTTTTGACTCTGGCGGGGGGTGGCGCAGCGGGGTAAAATACCCAGTCCGCAGTCGAACAAGCGTTCGCTGCATCGCCCGTGCTCGCGAGAGGAGAAACGCCTATGCCGCCGTTCCAGCTCGTGTCCGATTTCAAGCCGACCGGAGACCAACCCCGCGCCATTGAGCAACTGGTGGAGGGGGTGCAGCAAGGCCAACGCCTGCAAACCCTGCTCGGGGCGACGGGCACTGGGAAAAGCATCGCCCATGACGACCCCGTTTTCGTCATCGCCAGCCACCCTAACACCGACCTTGCGCGTGTGATTCCCATCGGTGAGCTGATTGACGACGCCCTGCGCGCAAATCCGCAGGCGATCGTGTGGGATGGGGACACCGAAATCCTAGACGTGCAAGCCGGGGACGTGCGCTATTTCACCCAAGCCTTCGACCCCGTGACGGGTGAGGTCGCCTTGCACCCCATCGCCTCGTTCATCCGCCACGCCACACCAGAGCGCATGTTTGCCCTGACCACCCACTGTGGGCGGAGCGCCACCCTGACCGGTGACCATAACCTGTGGGTGCTGCGCCGAGGCCGCCTCCACCTGATTCGAACGGACGACGCCCAACCGGACGATTACCTGCCCGTGCCGCTGTCGTTGTTGGGCGAGGGCACACAATCCGAGGTCGATTTACTCGGCTACTTGGGCGGGACGGGGTTGTATGTCGATACACAAAGCTCATTCAATGTTTATCGAGAAGAAAAAGGCCGACTTAGTGCAATCACGGCCTTAGAGGGGTTGGGTTTCTCTGATGCCCACAGCAAGTATCATTCGATAGCAAGACGTGGCGCGGGTAGAGGTTTATCAATCGAAGCGACAAACATGTTGCTGGAAAAAACTGGTAAACTTTCAGGCCACTGGAACCCGTCTAACGCTCGGATTGGGGGCTCATTTGGTGCAAATAGCTTACCAGCATCAATACCCCTATCCAGTCATCTTCTGCGATTGATTGGGTATTACATCGCAGAAGGAAACTATCAAAAAGGCTACTTAATCCTCTCAAATCACGATACCAAGATTCGAGAGGATATTGAGGAAGCACTGATGCGCATGGACATGAGATTTTCTACTCGTCCAAGCTCTGATTACCAAATCTCTTCCACTGCACTTGCTGAGACTTTACGGGCTTGGTGCGGTTCCAAATCACGAAACAAACGTCTGCCCGACTTTTGGCCAAGCCTGAGCAACCCAGCGCTTGCCCAGATTCTGCGCGCTTATTTCGACGGGGACGGCACGGTCGATCGCGCCAATGCGGTATCGGCCACGACCGCCAGCAAACGCTTGGCGTCCGACCTCGCTTATGCCCTCTTGCGTTTCGGGATTTGGGCGCGCATCTCGCGCCGTTTCAAGCGCGCCACCAACAGCGCCCACGCGGGCGATTGGTATTATCAAGTCACAATTTCCGGCCAAGCCGACCTCACCGCCTTTAGCCGACACATCGGCTTCGGCCTGACGCGCAAACAAACCCTCCTCGACCAAAAGCTGACGGTCGAAGGCAATACCAACGTCGATGTCATCCCGATGGACGGGGCAGTGTTACGCCGTATGCGCCAAGCCTTGGGGGTCAGCGCCGAGGCACTCGCCCAGCGCGCAAGCCTCAGCCGCGCCATCGTCCAGCTTTATGAGCTGAACCAACGCGCCCCCAGCCGAAATGCCTTCAACCGCTTGTTGGCGGCCTTGTCCAGCCTCTACACCGAGCACGGGCAAGAAGACCCGTCATGGGAGCATGATTGGCAAGCCCTCACGGCGCTGGCGCACCTGCGCTGGACGCGCATCAAGACGGTCGAGCCTGCCGAGTATCAGCACCCCCATGTTTACGATTTTTGCGTGCCCGGCGTCGAGAATTTCTTGGCGGGCGATGGGGGGATGTTCGTCCACAACACCTACGTCGTCTCGCACCTCGTGCAGCAACTCCAGCGCCCGACGCTGGTGCTGGCGCACAACAAGACGCTGGCCGCCCAGCTCTACGCCGAGTTCAAAGAGTTCTTCCCCCACAACGCGGTCGAGTATTACGTCAGCTACTACGACTACTACCAGCCCGAGAGCTACGTCCCGCGCTTTGACCTCTACATCGAAAAACAAACCCAAATCAACGACCACATCGAGCGCCTGCGCGTGGCCTCCAAGGCCGCCCTGCTCAGCCGCCGCGACGTGCTGATCGTGGCCTCGGTCTCGTGCATCTACGGCACCGGCGACCCCGACACGTGGGGCAAGTACATCCTCGAGCTGCGCGTGGGCGACACCTTCAAGCGCGAGAACATCTTGCGCCGCCTCGTCCAATTGCAATATGCCCGCAACGACATGGACTTGGCACCCGGCGCGTTTCGCGTGCGCGGCGACACATTGGAAATCTTCCCGTTTTACGAAGAGGCGGCCTACCGCATCTTGATGTTCGACGACGACATCGAGCGCGTCTTGCGGTTCGACCCCATCACCGGCGAGGTGCTGGCCGACCAGCCGGTGGTGGTGGTCTTCCCCGCCGCGCAGTTCGTCGCAGACCGCGATAAGTTGATGAAGGCCATCCGCGACATCGAAGACGAGCTGGAGCAGCAGGTCAAGTTTTTCAAGTCGCAAGACAAATTGCTGGAGGCGCAGCGCATCGAGCAACGCACCCGCTACGACCTCGAGATGCTGCGCGAGGTCGGGTTTACCAGCGGCATCGAGAATTACAGCCGCCCCCTCGAGCAACGCCCGCCCGGTAGCCCGCCCCACAGCCTGATTGATTACTTCCCCGACGATTACCTGTTGGTCATCGACGAATCGCACATGACCCTGCCGCAGATTCGCGGGATGTACAACGGCGACCAAGCCCGCAAGAGCACCTTGGTCGATTACGGCTTCCGCTTGCCGCCGCAAGAGCACCTTGGTCGATTACGGCTTCCGCTTGCCGTCGGCCATGGACAACCGCCCGCTCCGTTTCGACGAGTTCGAGGAGCGCATGGGCACGACGATTTTCGTCAGCGCCACGCCCGGGCCTTATGAGATGGCCAAGAGCGAGAAAATCGTGCAGCAAATCATCCGCCCGACCGGCATCCTCGACCCGCAAGTGTTCGTCCGCCCGACGAAAGGGCAAATCGACGACCTGCTGCAAGAGGTGGCGTTGCGCGTGAAGAAGGGGCAACGCGCCCTGATTACCACCTTCACCCAGCGCATGTCCGAGGAGCTGGCCGGTTACCTGAACGAGATGGGCATCAAGGCGCATTACCTACACGCCGATGTCGAGACGCTGGAGCGCGTCGAA
>JALONY010000442.1 GCA_025454715.1 Anaerolineae bacterium | reverse complement strand
GGGGTGAAGTTGGGGTTGAAGCGCACCGCCTCGCGCAGGTTCTCGAGGGTGCGGGCGATGTCGCCTTGGCCAAAGCGCGCCAGCGCCTTGTAATAGTGGGTTTCCTCGATGAAGTGCCCGCCGCCGTCGTTTAGGTTGTTGTTCACCAGCGTCAGCAGGTCGTCATAGCGCCCTTGGTTGTAATACGCTTCCAGCGGGCCGAATTGGTACCACAGCATCCGCCACGGCAACCCGATGCGGCGCGCCTCGTCGTAGGCCACCACCGCACGGTCATACAGCCCCAGCGCGGTGAAGTTGGTGCCCATGTTGAACCACGCGAAGGCGTCCTCGCGGTTGGCGCTGGCCTCGGCGGTCGCCATCTCCAGCGCGTTGATGGTGTTCTCGGTCGGGTCGGCGTCCTCGCCCAGCAACGCCAGCAAATCCGGCTCGCTACCGCTCTCGTACAGCACGATATACGTGTAGTTGAAGTGTTGCCAGAACGTGCGGATGTGCTCGTAGCTGTAGCGCGTGCCGGAGCCGATGTAGCTGTCGTGGGTGACGAACTCTTGCACCGCGTCGTCATAGCCAATCACCAGCAGGTAGTGCCCCATCCAGCCGAGGCGGTCGGGCTCGGGGTCGTACCCGGCCTCGATGATGACCGGATAGCCCGCGTTGACCAATTGCTTGAGCCGCTCCAGCGTGCCGCCCACGCGGCTGAGCGAATAGACCGGCAGCTCGGGCACGCGGGTGTTGACGAACTCGACCATCTGCGCTGGGCTGACGTTCTTGATAACCGAAGTAGCTGAGCGCGATGGTCAGGGTGGCGGGGCCGCAATTGTTCCAGCCCTGCGCCTCGTAGCGGAAGCCGGTCAACAGCTTGGACGACGGCAAAGGCGCAATTTCGACCGGTGTGGGCTCGATGGTCGGGGTAGCGTCTTGGGCGCTGGTCGGGCGGGCGATGGCGGACAACAGCACGATGACCAGCGCCATCAGCAAACGGAACAGTTCCATATCCGGTCTGGCTTTCTTCTAGGGCACCCGTGTTAGGACAGGGCGATGAACAGGACGAAGAAGAGGAACAACAGGACGGCGAAAATGTCGGGGCTGGGGGTGACTTCCATGGGAGAAACCTCGTAGGGTGGGGTAAAAACCGATGCGATGACCTGAGTATACACCATCACCTGGCGCACCTCGTCGATGTGCTGGTCGCTGACCGGCTTCTCGAACGAGCGGAAACCGGCCAATTTGAAGCCGTGGCGGGTGGCGATTTCGCCGATTTCGTCGGCTTGGGCGGCGCTGATGTCCTTGCCGACCGTGTAATCTTCATAGCGGCCTTCCAAGGCCAGCGCGATGGTCTCGGCCATGCAGGCGTAGGCCTTGCCGGGCGGGAAGCCGAAATTGAAGCCGAAATCGACCGCGCCGGGCACCTCGACCATGCCGCCCTCGATGACCAGCACGTCGTCGCGTTGCTCGGCCACCGCACGGCTGACATCGCGTGGGCGGGCGACATCGCACACCACCGCGCCGGGCTTGAGGTGTTGCGGCTCGATGATTTCGTGCACCGCGCTGGTCACGGTCAAAATCAGGTCGGCCTTATAAATCGCGTTCACCCGCGTGCTGATGGTGACGTGGGCGGGGCCTTTGCAGCGCTCTTTGACGGCGTGCAGGGCGTCCTCGCGCCGCCCGACCAAAATCAGCTCACCGGCCTCTCGCGAGAGGATTTCGGCGCAGGTCTTGCCGATGGCGCCGGTCGCGCCGACCACGGCGACGGTGGCGTTGCGGATGGGTCGCCCCATCTGCTCGCCCGCCTCGCGCAGGGCTTGCACGGCCACGGTGATGGTGTAGCTGTCGCCGGTGGTGACGGGGATGGGCAGGCGCTGGGCGACGGTGATACCGGCGTCACCGACCACCGAGGTAAACGCGCCCAGCCCGAGGATGCGCGCCCCCAAGCCCTCGGCCTTGACGCCGGTGGCCACGATTTTGCGGTAGACCTCCTCGGGCGGCAGGCTGACCATGGTCGGGGGGGTGTAGGGCACGCTCAGCAACCAGCCGCGCACGCTACGCCCGGTCGAGGCCGAGGTGATGCCGGTCACTTCGCTGATGTAGACGGGCGGTGATGTCGATGGGGTGGATGATGAACGCGAACGTGTCTTCGGTCGTTTGGGTCATGGTGGGGTAGGTTCCTGTGGGGTACCGCGCTGTGTGATTGTGTGTTTAGTGTATCACATCGGGGGTGGGGTATACTGGGTGGGTCGATGGGGAGCGTGTGAGGGTGAGACGATGGAACGGCGCATTAGGGTGCATCAGCCAAGGCCGCACGCGAGACGAGGCCATCGAGAACATGAAAGAGGCCATCGCGGCTTATATCGAGTCGCTGGTGGCGCATGGGGAGCACCCCACCCCAACCGCACGCTAAGGCGAGGTTGCACGGGGCGACGGCGTGCGCCATAATCGGCGGCACCTGTGACCGATGCTTGCAAAGCGCGTTCGATGACCCCTAAAATTTTCATCTCTTACCGGCGGCTGGACAGCGAGTTCGTCGCCGACTCGGTCTATAACGAAATGCCAAAATTTTCATCTCTTACCGGCGGCTGGACAGCGAGTTCGTCGCCGACTCGGTCTATAACGAAATGCAGCGCCACTTTGGGGAGGGCAACGTCTTCCTCGATGTCGGTGAAATCCCGTTTGGGGTGGATTTTCGCGTGTACCTGCGTGAGCAAATCGCTGAGCACGACGTGGTTTTGGTGCTGATTGGCCCCAAGTGGGGCGACATCATGCGCGAGCGCGCCAGCCAAGCCAACGATTTCGTCCGCATCGAGATCGAAAACGCGCTGGCGCAAAATAAATTGGTCATCCCGACGTTGGTGATGCGCCTCGAGA
>JALONY010000185.1 GCA_025454715.1 Anaerolineae bacterium | reverse complement strand
CCACGAGGCCGAACGCCTCGAACATGCCGTCTCCGAGCAGTTCATCGCGGCCATCGACCGCAAGCTGGGCTTCCCAGAACTCGACCCCCACGGCGACCCCATCCCGTCCGCCGAGGGGCACATCGCCCCCACCCGTGCCATCCCGCTCACCGACCTTCCCATCGACGCCGTCGCACGGGTCAGCCGCCTTCAGACCTCCAGCGACGACATGCTGGCGCACCTCATCGAGCGCGACATCAAGCTAGGCGACTCCGTCACCGTCCACGCCCACGACCCCTTCGACGGGCCACTCACCCTCACCGTCAACGGGCAACGGCGCACCCTCGGGCACCACGCCGCGGCCTGCGTCATGGTCACCCCAGACGCGCCCTAATCGAGGTTCACCCGCGAGATATTCTTCACGTCCAGCTCGCCCACCGTCCCCAAAATCGACGTAATCACCAACTGGGCAAACCGAAACATCGCCTGCATCTGGCTAATCCGCTCGATATACAAATCCGCCGTCTGCCGGTCGTGCTCGCTCATCTCGCCCGCCGTCTTCTTCAGCAAGTCGATGTTGTCCTGCATCACCGTCACGGCGCGCTCCACGTCGCGCATCTCACGGGCGCTGATGATGTTGGTGATAATCCGCAACAGGTCGGCCTCCGCCTCATAATACTTGCGACGGTCGCCCTTCCCCTTCGTCCACACCTGCCGCACCATCCCCACGTGCTCCAACGTGCGGATGTTGGTGCTCACGCTCGCTTTGCTGATGTCCAACGCCTCCATCAGCTCATCCAGCGACAACGGCTCACCGTGCAGCAACAACACCCCGTACAGTTGCCCCATCACCTTGCTGAAGCCAAAATAATCGGCCAATTGGCTCAATCCGTCCAACATGCTCTCGCGGACGACCTTAAATTCTTCCCGTTCCGCTCCGTTGGCCGCGTTTCCTGCGCTCATCCTGCACCTACTATACACACGCCATCACGCACATACACATCTGTTCGCACCAGTATACTCCCTATTCTAACATCGTAGTAACGCCATTATCCACCAACATCACACGCCATCTTTCGGCAAACCCTCGCGTGGAGGGTGGCACAAAAACCGAAACGATGATATAGTCTTAATATGCAGAATATTTCACAATCATATCGGAGCCGCCGACGCATGGCGTCCAACGGACACGAAAGCATCCCAGACATCGTTATCGGTCGCCTACCGATATATCTGCGCGCCCTCAACCGCTTGGCCGAGGAAGGCCAAGAGATTACCTCGTCGCACGAGTTGGGGCAGCGTCTCGGCATTTCCTCTGCCCAAATCCGCAAGGACTTGTCACATTTTGGGGGCTTCGGCAAGCAAGGCACCGGCTACCAAATCGGCTACCTCCAAGAGAAGCTCCGCAAAGTCCTCAACATCGAGCAAGAGTGGGAAGTGGCGCTGGTCGGCATCGGCGACCTCGGCAAAGCCATCGCCCACTACCGCGGCTTCGGCGATCGCGGTTTCCACATCGCTTGCCTGTTCGACAGCGACCCCGACAAGGTCGGTCAGACCGTCGGCGATTTCACCATCCAGCCTCTATCCGACCTGCCCGCCGCCATCGAATCCAAGAACATCCGCCTCGCGATGGTGGCCGTACCTGCCCCCTACGCCCAAGAAGTCACCGACCTCTTGGTCAAAGCCGGCATCAAGGGCATCCTCAACTACGCCCCCATCAACCTCAGCGTCCCCGCCGGTGTCCAAGTGCAATACATCGACCCCGTGGTCGGCCTACAACGGATGACCTTCTACCTCAACGACTGACCGACCACCAAAAACGGGCAACCCACCTCGGGTCGCCCGTTTTTTCTCGCTCAGCCCTGCACCAGCCGCCGTTGTAGCGCCGTGTCTTCCAACGCCCGCCCCGCGCCGGTCGCCACCGCAATCTGCGGGTTCTCGGCCTTATAGACCGGCACGCTGGTCTGCGTCGTCAAATATTGGTCGATGCCGCGCAACAGCGCCACACCACCCGTCAACACAATCCCACGGTCGATGATGTCGGACGCCAATTCTGGCGGGGTAGCCGCCAGCACGTTCTTCACCACCTGTGCAATCTGCGCCAACGTCTCGGCCAGCGCCTCGACCACCTCGTTGGTGTTGATGCGCTCGGCACGCGGCAGACCGGTACGCGCATCGCGCCCCTGAATGTCCATCGTCAACGGGTTGGGCATCGGCACCGCCGCCCCAACCTGTATCTTGACCGCCTCAGCCGTCGGCTGCCCGATATTGAGCTGATACTTGCGCCGCACATACGTGATGATGGCCTCGTCGAGGCGCAAGCCCCCCACCCGCCCCGACTCGGCGCGCACGATGGCGCTCATGCTCAACACCGCCGCCTCGGTGATGCCGCCCCCGATGTTGACCACCATATCACCCGACGGCGTCGCAATCGGCAAGCCCGCCCCAATCGCCGCCGCCAGCGGTGCGGGGATGGTCATCACATCGCGCACCCCCGCCGTGCTGGCCGCCTCGTAGACCGCTCGCTTCTCCACGCTGTTGGCGCCATATGGCACGCTAATCATCGCCGACGGGCGAAACAACCGCATCCGCCCCGTCACCTTGCCGAGGTAGTAGGTCAGCATCGCCACCGTCACCTCGTAATCGGCAATCACCCCGTTTTGCACCGGTCGGATAATCTGGATATCCTCGGCATCGACCTTCCCCAACATCTCGCGCACCGGCTGGCCGGTCTCGATGGCGCGAATCTGTCCCCGCGCCTCATCCTCAATCTGGATGGCGACCAACGACGGCTCTTGCAAGACGATCTGCCCCGACTCCCAAATGAGCGTGTTGATCGTCCCCAAATCAATGCCTAGTTTTTTCCCAAACATCGTCCCTGCTCGTCCGTTGCGAACCGATACGCGACAATTCAAAATACTTTACACGTCGCCTAACGAAAAAACAACGCCCGATGGGGTCTCCCCCCTCGGGCGTCGTCACAGCACTGTTTGCCGTCGGGTCGGCGCTTACTTCGCCTCGCGGGTGTCTTGCTGCATGATGCGCAAACCACCGGTGCGACCGCGCATCTTGACCTCGATTTTCGAGGCCAGCTCGGCACGGCGCAACGCTTGCGCGATCATCGCGTTTTGCGCCTCGCTCAGCCCCGCCGTCCCCTTCGCCATCAGCTCGGTGGCCTCGGCACGCGCCTTCTCGATGGCGTCCATGTCGATGTCGAACGACGACTCGGCCAGTTCGGCCAAAATCGTCACCTTCGTCGGGCGCACGTCCACCACCCCACCATAGATGGCGAAGCGCTCTTCCGCCTCGCCCTTCTTGATGACCAGCTCGCCAAAGCCCAGCGTCGTCAACACCGGCGCGTGGTTGGGCAAGACGCCCATCAAGCCCTCGCTGGCCGGGATGATGACCATCCCTTGCTGACCAGCTCAACTGCAATCGGCATACCGGCCTCCGTTAGGCCTTCTCGGACGCTTCGTAGCGCTCGATGACCTCGTCAATCGTACCGGCCATATAGAACATCTGCTCGGGGATGTAGTCCACCGCGCCATCGAGGATCATGCGGAACCCGCGCACGGTGTCCTTCACCTTCACGTAGCGCCCGGGGCGCCCGGTGAACTGCTCGGCCACCACCATCGGCTGGGTCAAGAATTGCTCGATCTTGCGCGCACGCGCCACGACCAGCTTGTCGTCGTCGCTCAGCTCGTCCACGCCCAAGATGTTGATACGCCCAAGATGTTGATGATGTCTTGCAGGTTCTTGTAGCGCTGGAGGTACTCTTGCACCTCACGCGCCGTGCGGTAGTGGTCTTCACCGACGACCAGCGGGTCGAGAATCTTGCTGGTCGAGGACAGCGGGTCAACCGCAGGGAACAGACCACGCGCCGCGATCGAACGCTCCAGCGCAATCGTCCCGTCGAGGTGGGTGAACACCGCCACCGGCGCAGGGTCGGAATAGTCGTCCGCAGGCACGTACACCGCTTGCATCGAGGTGATGGCGCCCGTGCGGGTCGAGGTGATGCGCTCTTGCAATTGCCCCATCTCGTCCGCCAACGTCGGCTGATAACCCACCGCCGAGGGCATACGCCCCAACAGCGCCGACACCTCTGCACCCGCCAGCGAGTAACGGAAGATGTTGTCGATGAACAACAACACGTCCTTGCCCTCGTCGCGGAAGTGCTCGGCCATCGCGAGGCCGCTCAACGCCACGCGCAAGCGCACGCCCGGCGGCTCGTTCATCTGGCCGAACACCATCGCCAGCTTCGAGAGCACGCCCGCCTCTTCCATTTCGTGGTAGAGCGCCGTCCCCTCACGGGTGCGCTCGCCCACGCCCGCAAACACCGACAAGCCGTCGTGCTGCGTCGCAATCGAGTTGATCAGCTCTTGGATCGTCACGGTCTTGCCCACACCCGCGCCGCCGAAAATACCGACCTTGCCACCACGGGTCATCGGAGCCACGAGGTCGATGACCTTCATGCCCGTCTCGAACACCTGAATCTTGGTCGATTGCTCTTCAAAGTCCGGCGCCAAAGCGTGGATGGCACGGCGCGGCGAATCGCTTGCCACCGCAGGCTTGCCGTCGATCGGCGCGCCCAGCACGTTGAACACGCGCCCCAACGCCGCCTCGCCCACCGGCACCAAAATCGGCGCGCCGGTCGCATAGGCCGTCAGGCCACGCGCCAGACCGTCGGTGGCGTCCATGCCCACGCAACGCACCGTGTTGCCGCCGACGTGCAGTTCCACCTCGAGGATCAGGTCGTCCTGCCCCTCACGCGGCACGCGGATGGCGTCATACAGCTCAGGGAGCTGGCCGCCCGGGAACTCCACGTCCACCACGGCGCCCAGCACCTGCGTAATACGTCCTTCAATTTCTGCCATGTGTCTCGTCTCCCTCTGCTCTCTCTCAGCAGGTCATGTTCGTTCGTTAGCGGGCAAGCGCGGCCATATCGGCCATAATCGTGTCGGTCGCCTTGTCGAGCGTCGCCTGAAGCGCCTCGGCACCACCGACGATGTCGAGGATTTCGCTGGTGATGGCCGCCTGACGCGCCTTGTTGTAGATCAGCGTCAGCCCGTCCACCAACGTCGCCGCGTTGCCGCTGGCGTTCTGCATCGCCACCATACGCGCCGAGTGCTCGCTGGCTTGGCTCTCCAGCACCGCTTGGTACAGTTGCAGCTCGGTGAAGCGCGGCACAATTTCGTCGAGGATGGCTTGCGGGTTCGGCTCGAACTCGTAATCCAGCTTGTTGGCCGTCACCGCGGGCACGTCCTTGATGTACTCGCTCGCCACCGCATCTTCCATCTCACGCGGGATGAGCGGCAACCAGCCCAACACCGACGGGCGTTGCGTCAGCGTGTTCACGAAGTCGGTGTAGGCCACGAACACGTCATCGACCGTCCCGCTCAAGAACTCGCTAATCGCCAAACGCGCCACCGGCGTCAATTCCATCGCCGAAGGCTCGTTGGACAACTGGAACTGCGCCACCACGTTCTCTTTGGCGCGGATGAGCGAGTCGCGACCCTTGCGGCCAATCGTCACCCACCGCACCGGCTTGTTCAGCCGCTTGGCAAACCGCACCGCCGCACGGATGATGTTCGAGTTGAACGCACCCGCCAACCCACGGTCGGACGTAATCAAGACGATCATGACCGCCTTCACGTCCGTCCGCTTGGTCAGCAACGGGTGCATCGACCCGCTCCCCTGCGAGGCGGCTTGCACGTTCAGCAAGATTTCCCACGCCTTCTCGGCGTAGGCGCGGCTGGCCAACACCCGCGCCTGCGATTTGCGAACGCGGGAGGCGGAGACCGCCTCCAGCGCTTTCGTGATTTGGCCGATGTTTTTAACGCTGCGAATGCGCTTTTTAATATCGCGGGCGCTTGGCATGGCTTAGCTCCAGTTGCTCATGAACGCCTGCAACGCGGCGTCCAGCGCACCCTTCACCTCATCGTTCCACTTCTTCTCGGTGTCGATGCGCCCCAACAAGCTGCTGTACTGCGTGTTCATGAAGCGGAGGTACTTTTCCTTCCACTCCGGCACACGCTCGTTCGCCACCGACCGCAGTTGACCACCGTTACCCGCGTGAATCAGCGCGATTTGCTCGCTCAGCTTCAGCGGCGAGTACTGCGGTTGCTTCAGCAGCTCGGTCAAGCGCATACCCTGCTCCAGTTGGCGCTGGGTCGCGGCGTCGAGGTCGCTGGCGAACTGCGCGAACGCGGCCAACGAACGGAACTGCGCGAGGTCGAGGCGCATACCGCCCGCAACCTTCTTCATCGCGTTGGTCTGGGCGTCACCACCCACGCGGCTGACCGAGATACCCACGTTCAGCGCCGGGCGTTGACCGGCATAGAACAACTCGGCCTCGAGGTAAATCTGCCCGTCGGTGATCGAAATCACGTTGGTCGGCACGTAGGCCGACACGTCGCCCAGCAACGTCTCGATGATCGGCAACGCCGTCAACGACCCGCCGCCACGCTCGTCCGAGAGCTGCGCGGCGCGCTCCAGCAAGCGGCTGTGCAGATAGAACACGTCGCCCGGGTACGCCTCACGACCCGGCGGGCGGCGCATCAACAACGACACCTGACGGTACGCCCAAGCGTGCTTGCTCAGGTCGTCGTACACCACCAGCGCGTCCTTGCCGTTTTCCATGAACCACTCGCCGATGGCGCAACCCGAGTACGGGGCGATGTATTGCATCGCCGCCGCGTCCGAGGCCGAGGCCACGACAATCGTGGTGTATTCCATCGCGCCGTACTCTTCCAGCACGTTCACGAGGCGCGCCACCTCGCCGCGGCGCTTGCCGACCGCGACGTAGATGCAGTACATCCCCTGACCCTTTTGGTTCAGGATCGTGTCGATGGCCACCGCGGTCTTGCCCGTCTGGCGGTCACCGATGATCAGCTCACGCTGACCACGACCGACCGGGATCATCGCGTCGATGGCCATGATGCCGGTCTGCACCGGACGACCCACGTTCTTACGCTCAATCACGCCCGGCGCGATGCGCTCGATGTTGTAGAACTCGCTCGACTGGATCGGCCCCTTGCCGTCGATCGGGTTGCCCAGCGCGTCCACCACGCGGCCAACCAACCCCATGCCCACCGGCACCGAGGCGATACGACCCATCGGGCGCACTTCGTAACCTTCTTGAATCTCGTTCGGATCGCCCATGATGATGACGCCGACGCTGTCCGCCTCGAGGTTGAAGGCGATGCCCACCACCCCGTTTTGGAACCGCACCAGCTCGCTCAGGCGCACGTTCTGAAGGCCGGTCACACGGGCGATGCCGTCGCCAACCTCTGCCACATACCCGACTTCGACCGACTCGACTTCGGGCTTATATCCCTCAATCTGCTTGAGGATCGCATCGTAAAGATTGGCTTCCGCCATGCCTCGGACTCCCTTCGTCCTATCGTACACAAAGCGACAGGCTTACTCCCGTCGGAATTGCTGACGCAACAATGTGTTTGTGCCTAAAGATACGACCCTGCATTGTAACGGATGCACAGGGTTTTGTCTACTTTTTCACAAACACGCCTCATCACTGCGCGCTGGTCTTTTTGGCGTTGGCCTCGCCCAGCTCGCGTGAGCGCCGATACGCCGCCCACACCCCATCCGCAATCACCGTCCGCAACCCGCCCTTCTCGAGGTGATAAATCGCCTCGGCGGACGTGCCGCCCGGGCTGGTCACCTGATTGCGTAATTCCGCAGGGTGCATCTGCGACTGGGTGGCGAACTCCACCGCCCCGCGCATGGTTTGCAACACCAAACGCTCCGCATCGCGCCGCGACAACCCCATGTGCACGCCCACGTCAATTAACGATTCCATGAACATGAACACATAGGCCGGCCCCGTGCCGTTCAGCGCGGTGGCCATGTCCAAAAACCGCTCGTCCTCGACGTACATCTCGTCGCCGAACGCGCCCAATAACGCCCGCGCCTGCCCGATGTGCGCCTCGCCCACGCTGGGCGCTGCCGTCCACACCGTCATCCCCATCCCAATTTGGCTGGGGGTGTTGGGCATCGCACGCACCACCAACGGGTTGCTTAGCCCTTCCGTCAGCGTCTGCATCGTCACGCCCGCCGCAATGCTCACCGTCAGCGGCGCACCCGACACATTGCCCCGCAGTTCGGCCATCACCTTCGGCATCACCTGTGGCTTGACCGACAGCACCACAACCCCGGCCTCAGACACCGCGACCGCGTTGTCCGTCGTCACCGACACCCCATACAGCTCGCGCAATTCCTCGCACCGCTCGACGTGCGGGTCGGACGCGATGATTTGCTCCGGCTTGACCAGCTCACGCCGAATCAATGCCTTAATCATCGCCTCGCCCATCACGCCAGAGCCGATGAACGCC
>JALONY010000184.1 GCA_025454715.1 Anaerolineae bacterium | reverse complement strand
CATGCCACCACGCCTGATGCCCGCACCCAAGCAGGTCGGTACCGCCTGCCGTCGTCAGCGTCAGGGTGCAACCGCCCGCGCCGAACTCGAACCGCACCGCGTCTAATCCCAATGGGTTCTCGTCACAGCGATAGGACCGCGTCCGCGGGCAATGGGGCGTCGGTCATGGCGGGCAACAACATCTCCCAGACCAGCGCCAACGGTTGTTGCATGTCGAAGATGTCGAGGCCGCTGGTGATGGCCAGCACCGCGTCTTGGTCGGGCAGGACGACGCAATATTGCCCAAACACCCCGTCACCGCGATACGCGCCGTGGCGGCACCGCCAAAACTGATAGCCGTACCCCTGCGCCCAATCGGGGTTGGGGTGGCCAGCGTTGGAAATC
Source organism: Anaerolineae bacterium (assembly GCA_025454715.1). Classification (GTDB taxonomy): domain Bacteria; phylum Chloroflexota; class Anaerolineae; order Aggregatilineales; family Phototrophicaceae; genus Flexicrinis. The sequence continues at coordinate 5,237 of JALONY010000184.1, read as the reverse complement.
TGGGGCGAGGTTGCCGCCTCGACCCAGCCCACAGGCAAGACCTGCCGCCCAGCCCACTGACCGTGCTGGGCGTACAATTGCCCGAACTTGGCGATGTCCTCGGTGGTCAGGCTGAGGCCGATGCCGCCCGCCGTGATGCCTTGCGGCGAATCCTGCCACGTCGGGTTTTCGATGCCCAGCGGCTCGAACAAGCGTGGCCGCAGGTAATCAATCAGCTTCTGGCCGGTGGTTTTCTGCACGATGGCCGACAGCATGTAGGTCGCGCCGGTGTTGTAGACGAAATGCGCCCCGGGCGGGTGCGAGACCGGCACATCGAAGAAGCCCCGCACCCAGTCCTCTTCAGGGTGATTGACCATCGCCGACCACGCATCGCTGGCTTGGCCGCTGGCCATCGTCAACAGGTGCCGGACGGTCATATCGGCGAGGTTCGGGGGAACGGGTGTGGGCGCTTGGTCGGGGAAGAACCCGATGACCGCATCGTCCAAGCCGAACACCCCCTCGGCGACGGCCAAACCGACCGCCGTCGCGGTGAAGCTCTTGCTGAGCGAAAACAGCAGGTGCGGATGGCTGGGCTGGTTGGGCGACCACCACCCCTCGGCGATGACCGTGCCGTGGCGCACCAGCATGACGCTGTGAATCTCGTGGAGCTGGGTATCCAGCGCGTCGATGAAACGCAGGAGGTCTGACGAGGCGACGCCTTGCGATTCTGGGGTGCTGCGCGGGAGCGCGTGCGAGTGGGGAGCGGTCATGTGGATTGTTCCTTGGGGTCTGGGCGCACTCAGGGGCGTTCTGGGCGGGAGAGACGCAACACGGCCACGCCCTGCCAAACCCATCAGGATGCACTATACTGGACTCATGCTTATTGGGACAGGTTTAGGGGTACGCGCTATGCAGGTCGGGGTAGACATCGGTGGGACGTTCACCGATTTCGCAGTGCTCGAGGATGGGGCGTTGCGGGTGCACAAGCGGCTCTCCAGCCCGCATGACCCCGCCGAGTCGATGTTGGCGGGGCTGAGCGAGGTCAGCGGCGGCGACTTGGCGCGCTTGGCCACAGTGGCGCACGGCACGACCGTGGCGACCAACGCCTTGTTGGAGCGCAAGGGTGCCCCCACCGCACTATTGGCCACGGCGGGCTTTCGCGACGTGCTGGAGATTGGGCGACAAGACCGACCGGAGTTATACGCGCTGGCACCGCGCATCCCCGCCCCAATCGTGCCGCGCCCGTGGTGTTACGACGTGACCGAGCGCCTCGACCATACCGGAGCGGTGCTCACCCCCCTCGACCCGCGCAGCGTCGAGCTGGCCTGCGCCGACATGCAGCGCCACGGGGTGCAGGCGGCGGCGGTCTGCCTGCTGTACAGCTACGTCAACCCCGAGCACGAGCGGCTGGTGCGCTGGCAGGTGCACGCCCTGATGGGCGACTCGTTCTCGGTCGTGCTGAGCAGCGAGGTCTCGCCCGAGTTCCGCGAATACGAGCGCGCCAACACCACCGCCGTCGAGGCATATGTCAGGCCGGTCGTCTCGCGCTACGTGCAACGCCTGAGCGAGGCCATCCCCGCCCCGTTGCGCGTGATGCGGAGCGATGGCGGGGTGATGAACGCCGAGCGCGTGCAGACCGAGGCCGCCCAAACCGCCCTGAGCGGCCCCGCCGCAGGGGTGATTGGGGCGGCACACCTCGCCCGCCTCGCGGGTTACGAAGACCTCATCACGCTGGACATGGGCGGCACCTCGACCGATGTGGCGCTGATTCCGGCCACCGGCGTGCCGTTGCGGCGCGAGGGCAGCATCGACGGCTTGCCGTTGCGCGTGCCGATGCTGGATATCGAGACGGTCGGGGCGGGGGGCGGCTCACTGGCGCGCCTCGACGCGGGCGGCGCGTTGCGCGTCGGCCCCCAGAGCGCCGGTGCCCACCCGGGGCCGGCCTGTTATGGGCGCGGCGGCACCCAGCCGACCGTGACCGACGCCAACCTGATTTTGGGGCGCATCGACCCAGAGCGCTTTTTGGGCGGGCGCATGACACTCGACCGCGCCGCCGCCGAGAACGCCCTCGCACCGTTGGCGGCTGGCATGGGCGTCTCGCTGTCCGAGGCCGCCGCGGGGGTGGTGCGCGTGGCCGATGCCAACATCGAGCGCGCCGTCCGGCGCGTCAGCGTGGCACGCGGGCGTGACCCGCGCCGCTTCACACTCGCCGCGTTCGGTGGGGCGGGCGCGCTGCACGCCTGCGCCGTGGCCGACCTGTTGGGGATGCGGCGCGTGTGGGTGCCGCGCTATCCGGGCGTGCTGTGCGCCATCGGGTTGCTGGTCGCGCAGGTCGAGGTCGGGCGCAGCCGCTCGGTGCTCCTCCGCATGAGCGCGGACGGCACCGCCGACCTCACCCCAACCGTCCAGCTCTACAACAGCTTGCGTGCCGAGTGCGCGGCGGCCATGGCGCGTGAGGGGGTGGCACCCGGCAGCACCTTCCTCGACGCCACGCTGGATATGCGCTATGAAGGCCAAGCCTACGAGTTGCCGGTGTCGTTTGCGGCCTTGCACGGCCCCGCGCTCCGCAGCGCGTTCGATGTCGCCCATCGTGCGGCCTATGGCCACGCCTTTCCCGACCGTCCGGTCGAGATTACGGCGGTGCGCGTGCGGATGCGCGCCCAAACCCCGCCGCCCGAGTTCATCGCTCAAAAGCAGGTCATCCACACCGTCAGCGGCGGCCAGCACGAGCGCGAGGCACTGCCCGCGGGTGCGCGCTTCGTCGGCGCGGCGGTGGTGACGCAAGCGGATGCCACCACCTATGTGCCGGAGGGCTGGCAGGCGCGGGTCGATGGCTTCGCCAATTTGGTGATTGAAAAACAGGCCTGAGCTTAGGGGAGGATTTCGGGCAAGCTGGGCAGTTGGAAGGCGTTGATGATCAAGAACAGCTTCAGGTCGTCCGACAAGATTCGCAATTTTTCCAGCGCGGTCGGCAACAACGGCACGCTCTCGACGATGTACTTCCCGCGGCTGGGGTCGGCAAACTCGGGGCCGTTACGCTGGGTCAGGTCGAAGTCGAGCAGGGTGCACAGGTAATAGAGCTGGCGCACCAGCACATCACTGCCGCGCTGGGCTTGGCTGATGTAGACCAGCTTCTTGATTTCGACCGAGCCGCCCAGTTCCTCGCTCATCTCGCGGCGGAGCGCCGCGTGAAAATTCTTGTCGTAAGGCTCCACCCCACCACCCGGCGCGACGTAATACGGGGGCACACCGGCCTTTTCGCGCCGAATCAGCACAAGGCGGCCATCTTTGTCCAACAAGATGGCGCGCACGCGGTTTTCGACGCGCAACGGCGTACCGCCGCGCTCTGTTTTTGCAGCAGAGTGATGATGGGTTTGCACGATTGACGCCAAACATTCAACGCAACTTAACGGGGTCTATGGTATAGTAGACAACCGAGATGTTAAAGGGACGATTCACGTATGCTCTCGAAAATCCGACACGCTTGGAACAGCTATACCGAACTGCCCGACTTCGGGTGGGCGCGCTTGGTCTCGGACGTGTTTAGCCCGCCGGTGGTCTGGGCGGCGCTGGCGTTCCCAATCGTGTGGAGCGCCGAGCCCGACCGTGGGTTGGCGTTGATGTGGGCGTGCATTTACGTGATGCTGGTGTGCATCGTGCCGCTGATTTACATCACGTGGATGGTGCGGCTCGGCAAGATTGCCGACATCCACCTCGGGGTACGGCGTGAGCGCATCAAGCCGTTGCTGGTCACGCTGGTCTCGACCGCGGTGGCGTGGGGCGTCTTGCAAGCGCTGGGCGCGCCGTCCATCATGCCCGCGCTGGCGTTGACCACGCTGGTGCAGATTGGGTTGCTGGCGGCCATCACGCTCATCTGGCAGATTAGTATGCACGCGATGAGCTCGGGCGCGGCGGTGGTCGGCTCGGCGGTGGTGTATGGGCCGGTGGCGGCGCTGGTGACCATCCCGATGTTGCTCTTGGTGGGCTGGGCGCGGCTGCACCTGCACAAGCACACGCGGGCGCAAGTGCTGGCGGGCGCGACACTGGGTCTGATTATCCCAGCGTTGTTTCTGACCCCCAGCGCCTGAGGCGGTTTACAGCCGCCAGAAACGGTGCTATAGTAGACATGCAGCGGGGTGTGGCGCAGTTGGTAGCGCGCACGCTTTGGGAGCGTGAGGTCGCCGGTTCGAGTCCGGCCACCCCGACATGCGGGTATGGTGTAGTGGTAACACAAAACCCTTCCAAGGTTTTGTCATGGGTTCGAGTCCCATTACCCGCTCAGTTTTTGGCACGGGCAGAGCGCGCGGCTCATAACCGCTTGGTTCTAGGTTCGAATCCTAGTGGGCCCACACTCACACCCCCGCACCCCGCGGGGGTGTTTGCGTTTGTGGGGTGGGCAATGCTTTTTTGACGAAGGAATGCGCCGCCCCTCCTGCACCAGCACGCCGGTCGATTCGTGGATATAGCGGGGGCTTGCGCCAACAACATAATTTCTGGCAGATATAGATGTGATGGCATTTTCTGCTTCTTTAGCAACAGACCACCATCCTTTTACTTCTTCGGTGTCGTGAAGTAATTTTTCTAGATGCGGTATAATCGTTAAATTTCCGAGGTGGCTCAAGGCAAAAATCGCCCAGAATCTGACTTTTGCTGATGGATGTTTCAGGAAACCAATCATCACAGATATTGTATTTCTTGCATTTAAATAAGCCAATGTTTCAAGCGTCTCAATCAGAATATCAACATCTTGTTGAGGGTCTTCCAACAAACTTGCAAGAGGCCTGATGGCTCTTCCGTCTAGAATTCGACCCAAGTTATAAATAGCGATTCGACGCATTTCTGTATTCTTATCCTGCATGGCTATCTTTATGAAAATGGGCGCGCTACTCTTGCTACGAAAAAACCCCAATACTTCACAGGCGGCTATTTTGATTGATATACGACTTTCCTCGCTTAAAATTCTTTTCATTGCCGGGATAGCGATTTTTCTTGGGAAATGAATTAACGCCCAACACAATTCGACACAAAAATCATCAGGATTTTTTGAGTCTAAAACAGCATCTATCATGGATTTTTGAGAAGAAATTCCATGACTTAAGATGATCTGAGTGGTTTGTCTAAAAGACGTTTTATGTTCTTCGTCCTGTATGTTTTCCCCGATTATTTTTATTTTATCCAAGAATTTCATTCAGCACCTCTATTTCATGACAATACAAGGTATACAATGTTTTATCCTACAACCTTTGCTGAACAACTGT
>JALONY010000183.1 GCA_025454715.1 Anaerolineae bacterium | reverse complement strand
ACCCTTCCAGAGGCGGCACCCCGACAAGGTGCCGCCTCCCCTACCCTACCCACACACCGACTGTCCACCATGACCAAACCCCTCTTTCCGTTTTTCGAGGCCGAGGTGCTCCCGGGTCTCGAACGCCTCGCCCTCGACGACATCCGCGCACGAGTCGGCCAAGCCAATACCCAAGCCACCGTCGGCGCGGGCGCGGTCGTCTTCACCTATGCCGGCCCGCTCCAGCGGTTACAAACCTTGCGCGTGGCCACAGCCGTCTATGGCTCGCTGACGTTCAACGTCCCGCGTCCCAAGGCGTTGCTTGGGCATGAGCATTTCACCAGAATCTTGGCGACCTGCAAGCAAGTCCTCCAGCCCGACCCGACCGGTTTTCAGAGCGTCGGCCTAGACGCAGCGGGTAGCGAGACCACCGTCATGCAGCGCATCGTCCTCGACCTCGCCCGAGATTTGCAATTAGAAGCGGCAGATGACCGGGGCGACCTGAACCTGCGCATCCGCCGCCCGCGCAGTGGTGTCGGCTGGGAGGTGCTGTTTCGGCTCACGCCGCGCCCTCTCGCCACCCGCGCATGGCGCGTCGTCAATTACAAAGGGGCGTTGTTTGCGCCCATCGCCCACGCCATGAACCAATTGGCTCAACCGACCCCCGATGACCACGTGCTCAACCTGTGTGTCGGCTCCGGCACACTCCTAATAGAGCGCGTCGCGCTCTTGCGTGCGGGGCGTCTGGTCGGGTGCGATTCGTCCGACGAGGCGCTTTCAGCGGCGCGCCAAAACCTCGCTGCCGCTGCCGTCGAGGCCGAGCTGTTGCCGGACGACGTGCAGAACTTGTCACTCCCCCCAGCAACCTTCGATGTCATACTGGCCGATTTGCCGTTCGGCAACTTGGTGGGCAGTCACGCCGATAATCTGACCCTCTACCCTGCCGTCTTGAAGTCTGCTGAACGGGTGGCACGCCCCGCCGCTCGCATGGTGCTCATCACCCATGAAAAGCGCTTACTTGCCCGTGCGTTGTCCGAGCAGAGCGCGTGGCGTCTCGATAAAACCCTCGCCGTCAACCAAAACGGGTTGCACCCTGACATCTTTGTGCTCACACGCGCCGATTGAACAGGCAACCCCGCCTGTGATAGCATAATGCCCATGCAGCCAAAACGCCTTCTCCCCCTGTTCGCCCTTATCGTGATGTCGCTGATTGGGTGTGCCCCGCCACCACCCGACCCGATTATGGTCGTGTCGGTGGTCGCAGACGGGCGCAACCTGACTTATGACGTGCGCGAGCCCATCACCGTCGGCGAGTTCCTCGCCCAAATCGAGGTCGTTCTGGGTGAGCAAGATGTGGTCAGCCCACCTTTGTTCACCCAAATTTCGGATGGTATCCAAATTACGGTGCGCCGCGTCGCAGAAGAGACCTATTGCGAAGACCGCGAAATGCCTTATCAGCGCCGCACGTTGGTCGATGAGCGGCTTCAAGCGGGTGCAGAGGTCTTATCTCAGCCCGGCCAAAACGGAACCGAGCGCCAATGCTACCGTGTGCAGATTGCCGACGGTGTGCGCGGTGAGCCGGTGCCGGTCGGTGCTCCCACCGTACTGGTCTCGCCCAGAGAAGAAATCGTCTATGTCGGCCCAACCAGCCAACTCGAGCCGGTCGAGGTGCGCGGCACCATCGCATACCTGAGCGGCGGCAATGCTTGGGCGATGCGGGGCAGCAGCGACACCCGCCATCCTGTCACCACTACGGGTGATGTTGACCCGTTACGCGCTTTCAACCTCTCGCCGGATGGCCGGAGTTTATTGCTCACCCGCACAACCACCACGGACGGCACTTTCGGCAATCAGTTGTTCCTCATCCCTGATGTCAACGCGCCCCAACCCGAGCTTTTGCCACTGCGTCCGGTCAACGTGCTTTGGGCGGATTGGGTGCCCAACCGCCCCAACGTCATCAGCTATACCCGTGCCGAGCCGCGCCCGACCAGCCCGGGCTGGGGTGCGTTCAACGATTTGTGGCTGATGACCCTCGACCTACAGACCGGCGAGGAAATCGACCTCGACCCGCTCATCGAGGAATCGCCCGGGCGCGGCGGCCCCTTTAGTTGGTGGGGGCGCGGCTATGCGTGGTCTCCAGATGGGGCGCAACTGGCGTGGGTACACGCCGACGCGGTCGGCACGGTCAACCTCGAGACCGGGGAGCTCAATTCACCGCTTACCCAATACGAGGTCTTCAGCCCCCGTAGCGATTGGTCGTGGCGATCGACCGTCTCGTGGTCACCCGATAGCGCCTTCTTGGCGACCGTCGTCCACGGCGCCCCCATCGGGAGCGAGTCGCCAGAGCGCAGCCCCGTCTTCGACATCGCTTTGCTCGACGCCCAAGGCGCGTTTGCCGCCACCCTCGTCGAACGTTCCGGCATTTGGGCGCTCCCCAAGTTTTCGCCGGTCATCCAATCCTCTGAACAAGGGGCTACGATGTCCCTCGCCTACCTCAAGGCGCGCCAGCCGTTGGTCAGCGTCAGCGACTCGGCTGAGTATGACTTGATTTTGGCCGACTCCGACGGCAGCAATGCGCGCATCCTCTTCCCAGAAGAAGGTCAGCGCGGCCTGACACAACGCGAGTTTGCGTGGAGCCCTGACGGCAATCAAATCGTGCTGGTTTACCAAGGTAATTTGTGGATTGTCGATGTGCTTTCCGGCGTCGCCAGTCAAATCACCCTCGACGGTGGTGCTTCGCGGCCTGTCTGGATGCCCTAAATGTTTCGACGCCTCTTCATCCTATCGCTGACCCTGTTGACGTGGTTAGGCGCGCTGACCGTGCTAACGGTCTCCCAAGCCACCTTGGCCGAGCAAAGCCGAGGGGTCGAGAACCCGTTGACCGCCGAGATGTTGCCTTTTCGCGTGCCACGCCTTGGCGTCACTGCCGAACTACGCACCATCCCACCCGACGACCTCGCGGCGCACCTCTCGCTCATGCAGCAAGCCGGTATCACATGGGTGCGCCAATATGCGTATTGGGACATCCTAGAGCCCGAGCGCGGGGTGTATGTCTGGGATGAGTTTGACCGCGTGATGCAAGCCTTGGCCGATTTTCCGAGCTTACGCCCGGTCATCGTCTTCCAAAACAGCCCCGCGTGGGCCATCGACCCAGACGCGACCGACCCGACTGGCCCGCCGACCGACCCGAACGATTTCGCCGCATTCGTCACGGTGTTTTCAGCGCGCTATGGCGCTCAGCTCAATCATTATCAAATCTGGGATGAGCCGAACCTGTTCACCAATTGGGGCGGGTTGCAACCACGGGCGGCGCGCTATGCCGCGATGCTCGAGGCGGCCTATCACGCCATCCACAGCACCGACCCCGCCGGAGCCGTGGTTTTGTCCGGCGCGCTGGCGCCCACGGTCGAGCTTGGCCCCGACAACATCAGCGATTGGGTCTATCTGCGCGATTTGTACACCTTGGGCGCACACGCTTTCTTCGATGCAGTGGGCGCCAAGCCCTACGGCTTCGACAGTGCACACGATGACCGGCGTGTAGACCCGCGAGTGTTGAACTTCTCACGGGTTGTCGGCCTGCGCGACATCATGCGCGAGCATGGCGACGCGGGCAAAGCCATCTGGGGCGGGCACTGGGGCTGGAACAGCCTACCACCCGACTGGCAAGGTAACCCCTCGACGTGGGGCGCCGTCTCACAGGCCGATCAAATCCAGTACACCCTAGGTGCCTTGGAGCGCATCGAACGCGAGTGGCCATGGATGGCTGGTGTCATGCTGCACCATTGGAACCCGCCCTACCCGGCCAATCATCCCCAGCAAGGTTTTGCCCTGACCACGCCCGATGGACAGCCAACCGCGCTATTACAAGCCCTCATCGACGCGCACCGCGGGCAATCAGACTCGGCGGCGGCGGGCATAGGCTGGCATCCCGCCAAAACCCCGTATGCGCGTTACAGTGGCTTGTGGACGTTCACCGAGTACGGCGCAGACATCGGGTGGCAACGCGACAGCCGCCTCCAATTTACGTTTGCCGGCCAAACCGTCGGTTTGATCCTGCGCCAAGACAATTACGTCGCCAACCTATACCCCACCATCAATGGCAACCGCGCCGATGCCTTGCCCATGGATGCCGACGGGCGCAGCTACCTCACCCTGACCAGCGATACGTTGTTGCCTCAAGTCGGCGTTGTGCCGGTCGCTCGCCAACTCCCCGATTCAGGTCACACGCTCGAGGTCATCGCCGATCAAGGTTTCGACCGCTACGCTTTGATGGGGTACGCCGTGGGCGCACCGGACGTGTTGGCACCGCTGCAAGCCCAACGTGCGGTTGCATTCCTCACGGTGCTGGTCTCTAGCGCGTGCGTTTTGGTCGCCCTCGGCGGATTGCCGTGGAGCCGTTGGTATGTGCGTTTAGCCGTGCTCTGGCGTAGCCTGAGTATCCCCATCCACATGCTGATTGGGGTGATGACCTCGCTGGCGCTCATGCTTAGCCTCATTTTGACATGGGGGCAAGAGTTACCGGCCTTTCTGCGTCGTGAGCCCGTCCTGCCAGCCATCGCCTTGATGAGCCTCGGCCTCGCTTATCTCAACCTCTCGACCTTGGTCACGCTGGCCACGTTGGTCGTCTTATTCTGGTGCATCTATCACCGTTTGGGGCTTGGCCTTGCCCTGAC
>JALONY010000182.1 GCA_025454715.1 Anaerolineae bacterium | reverse complement strand
TGCGCCCCGAACCTGTCCGCGCTGAGGATGAGCGCATCCGCGCCGAGGTGGTGCGCCGCCTGCAAGCGGCGGGCGCGGTGGTGATTGACGTGCCGCCGCTGGACTCGTGGCAATCGCCCGAGCGCGTCCAAGCCCTCAGCGAGGACAGCCTGACGGTCATGTCGTATGGCTTCCGCTTGGGGGTCGAGGCGTTCTTGGCCGACCAGCCCAACGCCCCCGTCCGCACCTTGGCTGAGGTGGTGGCCTTCAACGAGGCCGACCCGCAAGCGCGCATCCCGTCGGGGCACGGGCTGATTGTGGCGGCGGCCAACGCCACCGATGCGCAATTGGCCGACTACTCGACGCTTGCCGCCCGCACGGTCAACGCCTATGCCGAGCAAGTCGAGGGCGCGCTATCGGTGGTCGGGCAAGAGGTCGATGTGCTGGCCGATTTCGCCAATTACGCCTCGCCCTATCACTCGCGGGCGGGCTTCCCTGCCCTGACCCTACCGGCGGGCGTGCGCTCCACGGGTGAGCCGTTGGGCATCACCTTGTTCGGCGACGCCGACAGCGACGACCGCTTGCTGGCCTATGGGTTCGCCTTCGAGCAACACCCGTGAGTTTTGGGTTTCGTTTGGGATTAAGGCCATTCCTTTGCAAACCGGTTTAGCGCGTGTTACAGTCTGTCGCTATGCGGGCGCGTCGGAGGGGGATGCAAGCAACGTCGCCGCCCATGCCCCGTTCAAACCCTTTTTCGTTCCCTTTAAGGAGCAACAACCCATGAAGAAGTTTACGCTTCTGTTGGTGCTGCTCGTCGCAGCGTTTGCGCTGCCGACCGTCGCACAGGAAGAAGAACTCCTGAGCGTCTCGGCGGAGAGCTGCGACTACGGCGGTATCATCAAGTCGATCGAGGCCGTGGACAGCCTGACCGTCAAGTTCAGCCTGTGCGTGCCCGATCCGGCGTTCCCGTCGAAGGCCGCTTTCTCGGCGTTCGGCATCCAATCGTCGGAGAACCTCGAGGCCTCGGGCGGCGCCCCGATCGAGACCCCGGTCGGCACCGGCCCCTACAGCCTCGAGCGTTGGGATCGCGGTACCGAGATCGTCTTCACCCGCAACGAGAGCTATTGGGGTGAGCCTGCCAAGGAAGGCACCCTGATTTTCCGTTGGAACAGCGAGTCGGCTGCCCGCGTGACCGAGCTGCAAGCCGGCACGGTTGACGGCATCGACAACCCGGGCCCCGCCGACTTTGCGCTGATCGAAGGCGACCCCAACCTCGCCTTGTTCCCGCGTGACGGCGCCAACGTGTTCTACATCGGCTTCAACAACACCATCGCGCCGTTCGACAACCCGCTGGTGCGTCAGGCCATCGCCCACGCCATCGACAAGCAACGCATCGTCGATAACTTCTACCCCGAAGGTTCGTCGGTCGCCACCCAGTTCATGCCCCCCGCCATCCCCTCGGGCTACACCCCCGAAGTCGAGCCGTTCCCGTATGACCCCGAGCGTGCGCGTGAATTGCTGGCCGAGGCCGGCGTGACCCTGCCGCTGGAAGTCAAGCTGACGTGGCGTGACGTGGTGCGCGGCTACCTGCCGACCCCGGGCATCGTCGCCAACGACATCGCCTCGCAATTGGCCGAAGTCGGCATCAACGTGACCGTCGAAGTGGTCGAGTCGGGCGCGTTCATCCAGAGCGTGCAAGCCGGTACCGAGGGCTTCTACCTCTTGGGCTGGGGCGCGGACTACCCGGATGCCACCAACTTCCTCGACTATCACTTCGGTGACAACACCAACGCGCAATTCGGCACCAAGTTCGACACCATCACCGCGCCGCTCAAGGCTGCGGCCTCGTTGTCGGATTTCGAGGCGCGCCAAGCCCTGTACGTCGAGGCCAACACCGCCATCCGCGACAACGTCCCGATGATCCCGGTCGCCCACGGTGGTTCGGCCACCGCCTTCCGCGCCGAAATCGTCGGCGCGCACTCGTCGCCGCTGAGCAACGAGCAATTCTCGGTCGTGGAAGACCCGTCGGATGACGTGTTCGTGTGGATGCAGAACGGCGAGCCCATCAGCCTGTACTGCGCCGACGAGACCGACGGCGAGTCGCTGCGCGCCTGCGAGCAAGTCGTGGAGTCGCTGCTGGGCTTCGAAGTCGGCAGCACCGGCATCGTCAACGTCTTGGCCGAGAGCTACAGCGCCAACGAAGACCTGACCGAGTGGACGTTCACCCTGCGTGAAGGCGTGACCTTCCACGACGGCACCGCCCTCGACGCCAACGACGTGGTCTTGAGCTGGCTGGTTCAGTGGGATGCCTCGCACCCGCTGCACGTCGGCAACAGTGGCCAGTTCGAGTACTTCGGCTCGCTGTTCGGCGCGTTCCTCAACGCTCCGGCCACCGAGTAATCGGCTGAAGACTTAAACCCGATGAGTGATGCGCCGTGCGACCCGTCAGGGCGTGTGGGGCATCACTCATCGCTTTTACCCCCAATCGCCTTTTTACCTGAAATGTTTGCGTCATGTCCCGATTCCTCATCCGCCGCCTGATTTCGGCCATCCCGGTCTTGTTGGGCATCTTGATCGTCACGTTCGTGCTGGCACGCTCGATTCGCGGTGACCCGTGCCGCGCCATCCTCGGCGAGCGCGCCACGCAAGAGTCGTGCGATGCCTTCAACGCCCGCAACGGACTCGATCAGCCCATCCCGGTGCAGTTCGTGATTTATATGCGCAACATCGCACAGGGCGATTTCGGCGAGTCGTTGCGCTTGGGGCGGACGGTGATTGACCTGTTGGCCGAGCGCCTGCCGGTCACCATCGAGCTGGCCTTGACCGCGCTGGTGATTGCGGTGGTGGTGGGGGTGCCGCTGGGCATGTTGGCCGCCTATCGGCACAACTCGTTCGTCGATGTGGCCACCATGACCGGCGCGAACATCGGCATCAGTATGCCGGTCTTTTGGCTGGGGCTGATGCTCAGTTATTTGTTCGCGGTCGTCCTCAAAGAGACGCCGTTCGCCTTGCCGCCGTCAGGCCGCCTGACGGCTGGGCTCAACCCCGCGCCGTATTACATGGTCTGGGGGTGGGTGGCACAGGGCGAGACCCCGCCCGCGCTGTGGGTGTTTTTGTCGCGCTTTTATGTGCTCAACGCGCTCCTGACCGGCAATTGGGAATTGTTGAGCAGTGCGGTGCGCCACCTGATTTTGCCCGCCATCACGGTCGGCACCATCCCGCTGGCCATCATCGCCCGCATGACGCGCTCTAGCCTGCTGGAGGCGCTCAACCAAGATTACATCCGCACCGCCCGCGCCAAAGGCTTGGCCGAGCGCTTGATCGTGTTTCGCCACGGGATGCGCAACGCCTTGCTGCCGGTGGTCACCATCATCGGCCTGAATTTCGGGTTTTTGGTGGCGGGCGCGGTGCTGACCGAGACGGTGTTCGGCCTGACCGGCATCGGGCGCACCTTGTTCGAGGCCATCACCTCGCGAGATTACGCGGTGGTGCAGGGCGTCACGCTGATTACGGCGATGGCGTTCGTGGTCATCAATTTGCTGGTCGATTTGTTTTATGGCGTGCTCGACCCACGCATCCGATTGAGCTGAGAGACGCCCGATGAGCAGTACCTCCCGTAATGTCGTCGCCTTGAAGCCGACCGAAGACCTTTTGGGGCCGCGGCGTGCGCCGTGGCGCGACACGGTCGGGCGCATTTTGCGCAACCGCTCCGCCGTGGTCGGCCTGATTATGATTAGCTTTATGCTGTTGGTGGCCGTCGGTGCCGACCTGATCGCCACGCACGCCCCCAATGAGCCGATGTTCGGCAAGCCGGGCGAGGTCGCCCCGTTGCCGCGCAAGCCGCCGTGCGTGCCCGCCTTCGGCTGCACCGAGCCGATGCACCTGATGGGGCTCGACCAGAACGCCCGCGACGTGTTCAGCCGCGTGGTGCACGGGTCGCGCTTGTCGCTGTTCGTCGGCATCACGGTGGTGGCGTTCGCGCTGTCGGTCGGGGTGTTGATTGGCTTGGTGGCTGGGTTCTTCGGCGGCTGGGTCGAGGATGTGCTGATGCGCTCGATGGACGTGCTGCTGGCCTTCCCGTCGTTGTTGCTGGCCATCGCCATCGTGACCATCTTGGGCCCCGGGCTGCAAAACGCGCTGCTGGCCATCGGCATCGTCTCGGTGCCGGTCTATGCGCGCCTGACCCGCGCCTCGGTCTTGAGCGCCAAAGAGATGGAATACGTGACGGCGGGGCGCGCTTTGGGCGCGGGGCCGATGCGCCTGATGTTCGTCAACATCCTCCCCAACGTGCTCACCCCGCTGATCGTGCAGGCCACGCTGGGCGTCGGGACGGCGGTCATCGAGGCGGCGGCCTTGTCGTTCCTCGGCTTGGGCGCGCAACCGCCCGACCCCGAATGGGGGCAAATGCTGAGCGAGGCGCGGGCGTTGGTCTTCACCGCGCCGCACCTCGTCTTCTTCCCGGGCATCGCCATCACGTTTACGGTGCTGGGCTTCAACCTGTTGGGCGACGGGCTGCGCGACGCGCTCGACCCGCGCCTGCGCGGCACGAATTAACCCGATTTTACGGCACAGGAGCGGCGGTCATGAGCTTGGTCACGGTCACACGCAACGGGCAGGCGGTCGAGGTGGAACCGCCCCGACAAGCGCAACGCCCTCGATCATGCGGTCTTGACCGCCCTCGACGCCGCGTTCGGCGAGGTCGAGCGCCTCGCCACCGATGACCCCGTGAGGGTGCGCGCCGTGCTGTTGCGCGGCGAGGGCGTCAGCTTTTGCGCGGGCATCGACCTCGCGGGCTTCGAGGCGGTCAGCACGGCGTTCGGGGCGGGGTGGCGCGAGAACCTGTTCGCCCTTACCGCCTACTATCAGCAAATCCTCAACAAGGTCGAGGCGTGCAGCGTGCCGGTGGTTGCGCTGCTGCACGGGGCGTGCCTCGGGTTCGGGATGGAATTG
>JALONY010000181.1 GCA_025454715.1 Anaerolineae bacterium | reverse complement strand
GTGGTCTATGGTTGCTCTCATGCCTGCTCGTTCTGCATCATCCCGTTCCGGCGCGGGGTGGAGCGTAGCCGCAGCGTGGGTGAAATCGTCGCGCACGTCCGCAGCCTCGCCCTACAGGGCGTCAAAGAGGTCACCCTGCTGGGGCAAATCGTAGACCGCTACGGCAAGGACATCCCCGACGGCCCCGACCTCGCCGACCTGTTGCGCGTGGTGCACGGTGTGGCCGAGGAATACGGCATCGAGCGCATCCGCTTCTTGACCAGCCACCCCAACTGGATGACCCCCAAGCTCCTCGACACCGTGGCCGCCCTGCCGCGGGTGATGCCCCAAATCGAAGTCCCGATCCAAGCCGGTAGCGATGCCGTGTTGGAGCGCATGAAGCGCGGCTATACCCAACAGCAATACCGCGAGCTGGTGGCCGACATCCGCCGCCGCATCCCCAACGTCGCCATCCACACCGACATCATCGTCGGCTTCTGTGGCGAGACCGAGGCCGACTTCATGGAGACCTACCGCGTGCTGGAGGAGCTGAAGCTGGACAAAGCCCACCTTGCCCGCTACAGCCCCCGCCCCAACACCGTCAGCGAGCGCCGGATGGTCGATGACGTGCCCGAGGACGAGAAAGTCCGCCGTCACCACATGATTGACGACCTGCAAGTCCGCATTCAGGGCGACATCAACGCCCGCTACCTCGGGCAGACCGTCCAAATCTTGGTCGAGGACAACCACAAGGGCAAATGGCGTGGGCGCACGCCTCAAAACAAGCTGGTCTTCTTCGAGGCCGAAGGCGACTGGCGCGGAAAGCTGGTCGATTTGGAGGTGATTTACACCTCGCCGTTCTCGATGCAAGGCCGTTTGCCCGGCAGCACCGCCCAGCCCAAATTGGACGATCCGATTTTGGTGTTTGCGGACTGAGCACAAACGCGCCACAATTGCCCAAGTGTTAACGTGTACCCTATTGGGCATTCGTAAAGCATTTGCTATACTCTTGGAAGTCTAGTAAGCAAGCGAGACGCTCCCATCCACACTGGAGGTCAGCACACGATGGCCCGCGAAAAAAGCGGCTTCTATTACCCCAACAAGTTTGCCCGAATCACGATTCAGGCGATGGAAGAAGTGATGGGGACAAACGGCCTAAACGCCATCCTCAACCAAGCCGGTCTCAAGGATTTCATCGGCAACTACCCGCCCGATAACCTCGAAAAAGGCTTCGACTTCGCAGATTACACCGCGCTCAACATCGCGCTCGAGGACATGTACGGGGCACGCGGTGGCCGTGCGCTGGCGTTGCGCGCCGGTCGTGCCACCTTTGCCGAGGCGCTACGCGGGTTCGGCGCTTTGGCCGGTGTCAGCGACCTCGCCTTCAAGGTGTTGCCGATGAACGCCAAGCTCCGCATCGGCGTCCCCGCCATGGCCAACATCTTCAACCAGTTCAGCGACCAAGTCTCCAAAGTCCATGAAGAAGGCACCGACCGCATCATCTACACCCTCGAACGTTGCCCGATGTGCTGGGGGCGCAAGACCGATAAGCCGGTCTGCCACGTCGGCCAAGGGCTACTGCAAGAAGGCCTGCGCTGGGTGTCGGGTGGCCGCGAGTTCAAGGTCGAGATGACCACCTGCATGGGCATGGGCAGCGACATGGGGCGCTACATCATCTATAAGGAGCCGATCAACTAGCCCATCGGCTGGTCGGTATCGCCAAATCCACCCTAGCAATCCCCCCCAAACGCGCTACAATGTGGCGACGTTTTCTATCGATGATTGCATAACACGCGGGCGCGCCCGCATGTTTCGCACGAGCTGAAGGTTCTGAGAGTAAACATGGCTTCGTACCACGGCCCTAAGGCGAAGGTGATGCGCCGCTTCGGTGAAGCGCTGATCCCGCGCGCCAAGTACCAGAAAATTTTGGAAAAGCGTGCTTATCCCCCGGGTGAACACGGCAAAGAAAAGCAGTTCAAGTCGGGTCGCCGCAGCGACTACGGTTCGCAACTGGACGCCAAGCAGAAGTTGTCGTTCATCTTCAACATCCGCGAAACCCAGCTCCGCCGTTACTTCCGTCGCGCCACCCGCATGGCGGGTCGCACCGGTGGTAACCTGTTGGCGCTGCTCGAGACCCGTCTCGACAACATCGTCTACCGCGCCGGTTTCGCCGCCACCATCTGGGCGGCGCGCCAAATGGTCGGCCACGGGCACATCACGGTCAACGGTAAGGTCGTCAACCTGCCCTCGTATGCCGTGCTGCCCAACGACGTGATTGGCGTGGTCGAGAAGATGCGCCGCAACGTCCACGTGACCGAAGCCATGGAGTCGGGCGGGAGCGCCGTCAGCTACATCCAGCTCGACCGCAACGCCTTCAGCGCCTCGCTGTTGCGCGTGCCCGACCAAGAGGAAATCCCCGTCCAAAACGTGGACATCCAACTGGTCGTCGAGTTCTACAACCGCCTGACCTAGTCCCCACGTCCAACCTCAACGGACACCCCGACCGCCCCTCCAGCCCACGCCGGAGGGGCGGTTTTCGTCAGGCCTGAATCTCGACGATGACCCCGTTCTCCGCCCACTCGTACAGGGCGCGGGCGTTGGCGTCGTCCAGCATCACACAACCGAACGTCACCTTGGTGCCCAAGCTGTTGCGCCACAAAATCTGCCCACCGCCCCGCGTCGGGTAGCCGTGGAAGCCGTTGGTGAAGTCGGCCCCCGGGATGGGCTGATAAATCCCCAAGAACCACGGCATGTACAAGTTCCAGTTCCCCGCGTAAGCGTTGGGGTAACGCGAGATGATTTGGTACACGCCCGGCCACGTCGGGCTGTCGTTCACGCCGGTGCTGGCCACCCACTCCCATTTCAGCGCGCCGTTTTCGTACACCCACACCCGCTGTTGGCTAATCGAGACGATGATGCGCTTATTGGCCACCGGCTCGTACTGCAAAAAGTTGTCAACCGACGGGATGACCAGCGTCTGCCCGACGCTGATGCTGCTGATGTTGTCGTTCCAGCGCTGCACCCACGGGTATGGCACGCCCTCATCATAGGCAATGCCGATAATCGTCTCCCCCGCCTGCACCACCCGTGGGCGGTCTTCATGATACACGCGCACTTGCACGGTCGGGCGCAAGGCGCGCACCGCCTCTTGAAGCTGTGCCGCCACCTCGTCGGTCTTGAGATAACGGTAATCGCCCGCCTGCGCGTCGGCCTGTGCGATGAATGCCGCCAAGGGCGCATCGTCGAGGCGCAAGCGCACCCCCAACGGGTCGTTCACGTCCGGCTCGGCCACCAGCCAACCCGCCCATGCCTCCGGCGGGGCGCTGATGTCGGTCAGGTTACCGGTGAGCGGATCGAACAAGCGCAGGGTCAACGGTTGTGCCAACAACGCCTGCGCGGTGGCCACCACTTGCGAGGCGTCCGTCACACTCGGCGCGATGGTGTTCATACGCAACGGCAAACGCCCCTCGCCCAGCCACCCCAACGGGTCTTGCGCCAACACGCTCAGCGTGCCGTCCAAGTCCATCACCCGCCCGTCCTGCGCCTCGGTCGCCGTCACCTGCCCCGCCGACAACGCAATCCCTGCATTGCGCGCCGGTGTCGAGACCAACTCGACGAACCGACCCAACCCAGCGCGGGCAGCATCACCATCGAACACCCCGACCGGCTCGATGGTGATGCCCAACAAACCGGCAAAAAACGCGCCATCCCCCCGCCCAATGCGGTAGGCTTGCGCGGCGGACGCGGCGGCATCCAGCCGCAATCCCAGCTCGATGGTCGGGACTTGCCAGCTCTGGCCGGTGCCGCTGTCGGTCAGGCGCATCACCTCCCAGCGTGATTGCAAGGCCGCGGCGGCTTGCGCCTCGGTCAGGCCGCCGACGCGCACCCCTGCCACGCTCACAGCCGGCAAAATTTGGTCACTGCCGAGCGCCGCCACGCCAATCAACAAAAACAGCGCCAGCGTCAGGCCAATCATGCCCAGCACGCCCACCCCGCCCAGCGCCCAATACGGCAGGTTCCAACGCCCCAGCCGCACCCCACGCGCCCAAATCGGCGTCGGTGGGCGCTTCGGGCGCACCACCCCCACCGGTGGCTGAGGCGGGCGCGGGGGGTACGCAGCAGGTGGCAGGGTCGGCTTGGGCGCAGGGGGTGGGTTGCGGCGCACCGAGACGGGCACGGTCGGTTGGTCTTTGGGGGCAGGGGGTGGGTTCATGGTGGCATCTGCGGGGCTGATGTGACAAAAAAGATACCGTCACTATACCGCAAATTGCCCCAGCGTAGGGGCAACGTCGGTTGCTGGTGCGGTGGGCGTGTACCAACCCGACCCTTGACCACCCCAATCAACGGGCGTATAATGCACCCCGTTACGCCTCCCTAGCTCAATTGGCAGAGCAGTTGACTCTTAATCAATTGGTTGTAGGTTCGAGTCCTACGGGGGGCACACACCCAAAACACCCAGCCACGCGGCTGGGTGTTTGCGTTCCCGTTGCCATCTCCCAAAAAACCTACCAGCCCCGCACACCACTCGTGTTACACTAGCGAGCACGCCCACCCACAACAGCCGCTCAAACCCTGAGAAAGATGGGATTTCTATGCACAAACAGCTAGCACTGCTCATCACGATCGTTCTCATCGCGATTTTCGGCATGTCACTTCGCGCACAAGACACTGTTTCCTTTGATTTCTTTACGGAATCAGGAGGTTATGCTTTCGATTTCACCCCTGACGGCCAATTCGTCGCGGCGGCTCGGTATGAATATCCAGCCGTCAGAAATAGTGAAACAACCCGGCAAACGATTATTAATGTATATCAAGTCAGCGATTTCTCCCTCGTTGCCACGTATGATATCTCGGACGAGCCAGTAGAATTGCTCGTCATCAGCCACGATAGGCGCTTTATCGCTTTCGTTCAGGTAGGCGGGTTGTATGTTCT
>JALONY010000180.1 GCA_025454715.1 Anaerolineae bacterium | reverse complement strand
CAAGCCGCTGACGATGGTCACACCGGCTTTGGCCAGCGCGCCACAAAACTCGGTGGTGATGTCGCGGCCATAGCGGGTGGCCTTGCGCGTGCCGACCACGGCCAGCGCTTTCGCGTCGGCCTCGCGCAGGGTGCCGCGCACATACAGCACGGGCGGGGCGGCGCGCAACGGGCGCAACAGGGGCGGGTAATCGGGGTCGGTCAGGACGAGGTAATGCGCGCCCAAGCGGTGGAGCTGGGTCAGCGCGGCCTCGAGGTCGAGTTTGGGGCGTTCTTGGACGACGCGCTCGGCCAGCGCTTGGCCGAGACCGGCCTCGTAGAGCTGGCGCACGGGGGCGCGCCACGCCTCGGCGAGGGTGGTGAAATGGGCGCGCAGTTTGTCGAGGTTGACGCGCCCGATGCCCGGCACGCGGCTGAACCCCAACCAGTAGGCGCGCTCGTCCATCGGGGGCGGCCTATTCGTCGTCGGTATCGGCGGTGTGCCGCTTGCGCTGGCGGGGCGGCTTGTCGGGGATGAGCCCTTCGAGCGGGCGGATGACCAACTGCCGGTTGGGCACGTCGATTCGCACGATGACTTGGGGGATGTCGGGGATGGCGTACTCGCCGACCGTCGGGCTTTTGACGATGTAATTGTCGTTGCCGCCGGTCTCCGCGATGTCGATGATTTCGCCGAGGTCTTGCCCGTCCTCGGACACCACGCGCATCCCAATCATCTGGAACAGGTAGACCTCGCCGTCTTCGAGCGGCACGGCGTCCTGTAGCGCGACCATCAGGCACAGCCCGCGCAGGCGGTCGGCGGTGTCGCGGTCGGTGATTTCGGCAAAGGTGACGAGCGCGTATTGGCGGTCGAAACGGACTTTGGCGATGGTGTAGGGGGCGGGGCGGGGGTCGGTGGGGGAGGTGCCCAGATAGACGCGCTTGAGCTTGGGCAAGCGCTCTGGGTAGGCGGTCAGCACGCGCACGCGCACTTCACCGTGCACCCCGTGGGGGCGCAAGATGTCGCCGAGCTGGAGATAGTTGACCTCGATGGGCTTGGCCATGGCGGGCTAGTCGATTTCGAGCAGGACGTTCTTCTCACGCGAGACCACGCGCAGCAAGGTGCGGACGGCATTGGCGATGCGCCCTTGCTTGCCGATGACCCGCCCCATGTCCTCTGGGGCGACGCGCAAGGTGACCTTCACGGCGTCGCGCAGGTCTTTGCGGCGCACCTGCACGGCTTCTGGCTTTTCGACCAGCGACTCTGCGATGAAGCGTACGAGCTGTTCTTCCATGGGTGGGCGGCCTTTGCTCGGGGGTGAGGGACGATACGGGGCGAAAGCGTGCGCTTACGCCCCGTTCACGGTCTAGGGGTTACTCGCCCTTTTGCAGGGGGGCGGGGTAGCTGGTGCGCGGGCTGACCGGCGTGGCGGCGGCCTTCTTGGCGGCGGCCTCGGCGGCCAACGCCTCGAGGGTTTCGCCCTTGCGCAGGCGCGCCAACAGGTCGAACAGGCCGGTGCGCTTGAAGACGCTGGTGGCGGCCACGGTCGGCTGGGCGCCGACGCTCAGCCAATACAAAGCGCGCTCGAAATTGACCTCATCGGTGCTGGGGCGAGTGCGCGGGTTGTGAAAGCCGATGTTCTCGACGATGCCGCCATTGCGGGCGACGCGCTGATCCATCACGACCAAACGATACGAGGGTTGACGCTTCGAACCCACGCGCTGAAAGCGAATTCGCAACATTGCTGTACTGCTCCTTGACGTTCAAGACCACTGGCAGCGCGGGTGCGCTGCGTTCGTGTTATCCAAAAAGGTTTGGCATCCCCGGGATTTTGGGGAATTTGCCCTTACGTATCTGCGCCATCATGTCCTGCATCCGCTGGAACTGGTTGAGGACTTCGTTGACATCGCGCACTTGTACACCGGCACCGGCGGCAATGCGGCGGCGGCGGCTGGCGTTGAGGACTTTGGGGTTGTCGCGCTCTTTGGCGGTCATCGAGAAGATGATGGCCTCCACGCGCTTCAGCCGTTTTTGCATGTCCTGCTCATTGACTTGACCGGACATCTGGACTTTGCTCATGCCCGGGATCATCCCCATCAATTGCCCCAGCGGCCCCATCTTGCGGATGCGCTGGAGCTGCTCGAGGAAGTCTTGCAAGGTAAACTGATTCTTCATCAGCTTCTCTTGCAGCTTCTCGGCTTCGGCTTGGTCGAATTGCTCCTCGGCTTTTTCGATCAGCGACATCATGTCGCCCATGCCGAGGATTCGGTCTACCAAGCGGTCGGGGTGGAAGACCTCGAACCCGTCCATCTTTTCGGACGTGCCGAGGTATTTGATGGGCACGTTGGTGACGGCGCGCATCGAGATGGCCGCGCCGCCGCGTGCGTCGCCGTCGATTTTGGTCAAGATGAGGCCGGTGATGCCCACGCGGGTGTTGAAGCCCTGCGCGATGTTCACCGCTTCTTGGCCGGTCATGGCGTCCGCCACCAAAATCACCTCGGACGGGTTGGTGCGCCGCTTGATTTCTTCCAGCTCGTTCATGAGCTGGTCGTCAATCTGCAAGCGCCCCGCCGTGTCGAGGATGACCACGGCAGCGTTGGCTTTCTTGGCCGCCTCGACCCCGTTTTTGGCGATGTCGATCGGCTTGGCCGCGGTGCCTTCGTCGTAGACCTGCACCCCCACTTGCTTGCCCAGCGTCTTGAGCTGGTCAACCGCGGCGGGGCGGTACACGTCGCAGGCCACCAAGTACGGCTGCCTGCCCTCGCGGCGCAGGTGCGTCGCAAGCTTGGCGGCGGTCGTGGTCTTGCCGGAGCCTTGCAGCCCGACCAGCATGATGACGTGCGGCTTGGCGCCCGTCGCGAAATTGAGCCGCCCGGGTTCTCCGAGGGTGGCGGTCAATTCCTCGTGGACGATTTTGACGACTTGTTGGGCTGGGCGCAGCGCCTTGTGGACTTCTGCACCGACTGCACGTTCACGCACCCGACCGACGAAGTCTTTGACGACCGGCAGCGCAACGTCCGCCTCGAGCAACGCCATACGCACATCGCGCATGACGGTGTTGAGGTGTTCCTCTGTGACTTTGCCACCTTTTCCAAGGCGGTCAAACGTCTCTTGTAAGCGCTTAGAAAGACCTTCAAACATGCCGAATCGACTTGACTCGCTGAGGGACAAGTGGGCGCCATTGTAGTGCCAACCGGCCAAGGCGTCAAGGTAAGGTCGGGATGAGCCTTGGATGGGTGTGGGCGGGTTTGCCTTGACGCCGCCCAACGCCCGCCCGTACACTATCAACTGAGAGTAAGTCTCAATTAGACAAAAGGGTGAAACACTCATGAAACGACTCGTGATGGTTGCGCTGTGCGCGATGTTAACGCTGGGGGCGGTGCACGCCCATGGCGAGAAGCCGACCGTGGTGGCCAGCTTCTCGGTCTTGGCCGATGTGGTGCAAAATGTGGCGCTGGACAATGCCGAGGTCATCAGCTTGATTCCGGTCGGGGCAGACCCGCACAGCTACGAGCCGTCGGCCAGCGATTTGCGCGTGTTGGCCGAGGCCGACCTGATTTTCGTGGTCGGGGCGGGCTTTGAAGAGGGCTTGTTGGACGCCATCGAGAGCGCGGCGGATGTCGAGGTGCCGGTGGTCGAGATTTCGGCCTGTGTGCCCATCCGCGCCTATGGGATGGGTGGCCACAGCCACGAAGAGGGTGAAGAGCACGCCGAGGGCGAAGAACACGCTGAAGGCGAAGAGCACGCCGAAGGCGAAGAGCACGCCGAGGGTGAAGAACACGCCCACGAAGAGGGCGAAGAGCACAGCCACAGCATCGATTTGGATTTCGAGGCGTTGTGCGCGCAATATGATGAAGAGATTGCCGTGATTGATGCCGAGAAGAACGGCATGACCACCAGCATCCGCGCTGAGGGTGAGGTGCTGGGGCGTCTGCACGACCTCGACTGTGGCGCGGGGCACGACCATGCCCACGAGGGCGAGGAAGCCCACGCCGAGGAAGAAGAAGCCCATGCCGAGGGTGAGGAAGGCCACGACCATGAGCACGCCGAAGGCTCGTGCGACCCGCACGTGTGGTCTGACCCGCTCAACGGCCTGTATTGGACGATGACCGCCCGCGATGCGCTGGCGCAAATCGACCCCGAACACGCGGACGAGTACGTCGCCAATGCCGAGGAATACCTGTATGTGCTGGCCGACCTGATGACCGATGTCCTGCACCCGTTGATTGACGGCATTCCGGCGGAGCGGCGCGTGCTGGTGACCAACCACGAGACGCTGGGTTATTTCGCCGCGGCCTACGGGTTCGAGACGGTCGGGTTCGTGTTGCCGGGCGGTAGCGCCTTTGCCGAGGCCAGCGCCCGCGACATCGTCGAGTTGGTCGAGACCATCCGCGCCGAGGGCGTGCCTGCGGTGTTCGCCGAGACCACCATCTCGGACGCGGTGGCGCAGCAAGTGGCGACCGAGGCGGGCGTGGCCTTCTTCGGCCTGTACACCGACTCGTTGAGCGAGGCCGAGGGCGAGGCTCCCAGCTATGCCGACTACCTCACCTTCAACATCCAGACCATCGCGCAGGCGCTGACGGGGGAGTAAAATACCCCCTTCTGCACCTGAAGTAGGATAGGTTAGACCCATGCACGATTTTCCCGCGTTGTCGGTGGCCGACCTCGCCGCCGGATACCCCAACGACTCCCGCGCTATCACCGATGTGCGTTTCGA
>JALONY010000179.1 GCA_025454715.1 Anaerolineae bacterium | reverse complement strand
GTGATTTACACCAACGCTGGGGCGCTGTTGCGCGTGTTCGACTCGGTCGGGCAGGCCAACCAACTGCTGAACATGGTCGGTGTGCGCTCGTTCTAAGGGGGCGCCGCTCATCCCCAGCCCACACGCCATGTCGGGGCGCGTCGTGACGCGCCCGCCGCTCTTTGTCCCCCAACCCTCGGCCTGGGCGCTTTTATACCTTGCGGGCGCGCAGGGCGAGGAAGAGCGGGATGTCCTTCTCGGCGGGGTTGTCGTGCTCTGGGTCGTCGGCCTTGAACGAGGTAATCTCGCGCATCGCCTCGATGAGCAACCCGTACTCGCCCAGCGTGTTGACATACGCGCTAATCGGGCGGTGAAAGCTGATGGACACGCCCGACTGCCCCGGGTAGGGCTTCATCGGTATCGAGAGGGGCGTCAGGTAGCGGTCGATGCGCCGATAGGTCAGCTTGCGGCCTTCGTCACGCCCCCAACCGCTTTGGCGCGGGATGCGAAACGCCGGATGCGTCATCACGAACACGACGCGCCCGCCTTTTTTGAGCGCCCACGACGCCCCGCGCACCGCCGAGTCCAGCGGGTCGATGTCCTGAATCGACAGCAAGAACAGCGCGGCGTCGTAACTGTGCGGCTTGAGGCCGTCGGTAAACTCGAGACGGCAAGCGTCGCCATGCAAAAACAGGGCGGGCTTGGGGTGGCGCTGGCGTGCCAGCTCCAACAAGCTCGGGCTGATGTCCACGCCGGTATAGCGCGCCTCGGCGGCCAGCGCGGTCGGGGCGAACACGCCTTGCCCACACCCGATGTCGATCAGGTGCTCGCCGGCCTGTAACTCCAAGAGGCTGGCGGCATGGGGCATCGCGAGGCGGACGTGGTGCTTGCTGCCGTCTTTGCCGCCCATCCAGCCGTCATACCAATCGGCCAGCGGCTCCCAACCGGCGCGGGCGGGGCGGCGGGGCGCGTCGGACGCGGGGCGCGGGTCATCGCGATGGGGCTTGCGGGGCGGGCGGTTGCGCGGGGGTTGGCTCATGATTCGCGCTCCAAGCGCAGGGTGTACAGTTGCTGGTCAATCGCCCCGACCCGCACCGCCAGCAGGTAAACCCCGTCGGCGGGCAAGGCCACGCTCAGGCTGTCGCTGCCTTGCGTCACCAGCACCCCGTTCGAGTCGTACAGTTCGAGGGTCACCGCCGCGTTTGCGCCCAACGCCGCCGCGCTGAGCGTCACTTGCTCATCGCGGTAGCCGCTGAACGTCCAAACGTGCTCCTCGTGCGGCAAAATCACCGAGCGGCGCTCGGAGTCGTCCACCAAAATATCCCGCGAGACGCGCACCGCCGCCTGCACCTCTAGCGCGCTGCTTTGCGCCACTTGGGCGGTCTGCCCGCCCGAGGCCGAGGTGGTGGCCAGCGGGTTGACATTCGGCGGGGCTTGCTCTGGGGTGGTTTGCGGGGCGGGCGGGGTCGTGCTGGTGGGCAGGGCTTCCGCGGTCGATTCGAGGGTTTGTTCCGGCACGAAAAACGCGGCGGTCAGGGTCAGGTCGGGGGTCGGGGTCGATGAGGGGGTGGCGGTGGCGCTGGGGGTCACGGTCGGGCTGGCGGTGGCCGTAGCCGTCGCGCTGGGGGTCATGGTGAGGGTGGCGGTGGCGCTCTCGGTGGCCGTCTGGGTCGGGAGCTGCACCAGCGTCGGCAGGGCGGTCTGAGCGGCCAGCTCTTGCACGCGGCGGTTTTCGAGGTCGGACAAGAACAAGGCCACCCCAATCACGATGGCCGTCAGCAGCAGAATCAGCAATGCCCAGCCGATGCCGGACAAGCCGCCACCCGCCTTGTCGCCCGCGATTTCGGTCACCAACAGGCGCGCTTGCAGCTTGCGGGCGCGCTCTTGGTAGGCGGTGGGGTTGGGTGCCACCACGATCATCTCGTCGAGGGCACGCCGGATGGCTTGTGGGTCGTCTAGCGCGTTGGCCATCAGCCACCAGAGCTCGGGGTTGTCGTGGTCGTTCTCGATGAGGGCGGTCAGGCGTTTGACGGCCTCGCCGCGCTTCTTGGCTTTGATCAGGTCGCGCACCTGCTCGAGTTGTTGGGGATGGGTGGGCATCGGGAAAAATGTCCGTCGTGCGCTGCGAAAAAAGAGTACGAGATACAGGTACAAGGATAGCACCAATTCGATGGACGCGGCTAGTCTCGTGCACATCTGGTATGATACGCCGCATGTGAAACGAAGGAGAAGCTCCCTCATCCCCCATCCCCCTCAGCCACAAAGAGGCGCAGGGGTGCGAAACGGGTCAGGATAGGTCTGGGTGAGGGGCGGCAGACAGAGCAGGAGACCGGCATGGCGGGGTTCGTCATTTTCATTTTCGGGGCGGTCATCGTCGGGGCAGGGGCGATGCTTTCGCCAGCTTACCCGACTCGCCAACCGCGCATCGGGGTCGCGGCGGCCTTGGCGCTGGCGCTGGTGATGGGCGGGGCGGTCTTTTATGGCACCGCTTTCGGCTGGAACACGCTGGTGGTCGATTACATGCTGTTCGTGTTGGTGGTCGGCATCTTCTTGGGCGGCACCCTGAGCTATGGCCAAAAGCGCGCCGAAGCCCGCGGCGAGGAACTGTTGGACGAAGACCAAGGCTGGCCGGGCTTGTGGGATTTGGTCGGCTTGTTGGGGGCGTTTTTGGCGTTCGCGCTGGTGTTCGCGCTGGTGCAGCCCGCCCCTGCCGACTTGTGGGCGCAGTCTGCCGAGCAGATACGGGCGGGTGCGGGCTTGTACGCCGTGCCGGTCGCGCCTGCCGCACCGGTCTTGACCGCCTACCTGAGCACGCAACTGGGCGAGAGTGCCGCGGTCACGCTGGGCGCGGTGGCGGTGGTGGTGGCGGGCGTGATGGCGTGGGTCGGCTATGACCTCGGGGCGGAGGTGCGCGATAAGCAACTTGGGCGGCTGGTGGCGCTGGCCTGCGCAGGTGTGGCGTTGGTGTTGCTGTTGGGCGGCCAAACCGGCTTGTTGATGGCGTGCTTGTGGCTGTTGGTGCTGGGCTTCGCCACAGTGCGCTACATCCGCACGCCCGAGCGCATCGACCTGCTGGCGGCAGGCTTGATGGTGGGTGCGGCGGGCTTGGCCTTGCCGGTGGCGGCGGTGGTCGGCGTCGGGGTGCTGGGCTGGGGGGCGTATCGCGCCCGTAGCCCGCGCTTTGCGCTGATTGGGCTGGCCATTGCGCTCATCGCCACGTTGCCCACGGTCTGGACGAGCCTGACCTGACGCGGCACGGGCGGGTTTCCCAATTCGCCCGTCTAGCGGTACACTGGTCTGGATGATGACTGACGGCTGAGTGTTTGTGTATGAGTGACGCCCCACCCCCTGACGACGCGCCGCGCCGCACGCGCAGCCGCAGCGGCGATTTGCCCGCCTCGCTGATTTTTAGCGAGATGGTGCGCCAAGCAGCGCGTACCCGCCCCGCCGAGGTCGAGCCAGCCGAGCCGCCGCCCGCGCCCGACGCGCCAATCGAGATGGAGATGCGCCTGTTCCATCTGCCGATTGCGCCCACCGAGCCGGAGCCCGCGCCGATGGCCGAGGAGGCAGCCCCCGAGCCGGTGGCCGAGGTCGTGCCGGTGCCGCCCGCGCCTGCGCCGGTCGTGCCCGCCCCCAGCAGGTCAGCGCCCCAACCCGCACCCAACCCCAGCGATGCCCGCCTCGAGGCCGAGCGCGTCCGGCGCGTCAAGCGCCGCCAAAACGAGCGCCAGCAACGCCGCGTGAGCGTGTTGGGCGGGGTGTTCCGCGCCGTGTTCGTGATTGGGGTGGCCTCGGCCATCATGGGCACCATCCTGAGCTGGTTCACCAGCCCCGATTTTCTCGACCCCGACACCCGCCGCGAGCTGGCCGCCGCGCTGTACGCCGTCGTCCCGACCCCGACGCCCACCCCCGCCCCGACCCCGAATTGGGCGCGTACCATCGGCATCGTCTCGGGGCACCGCGGCCCCGGGCAAGAGGCCGATTATGACCCGGGCGCGGTCTGCCTCGACGCGCAAGGCAACGTGATCGTGACCGAGAACGACATCAATTTCGGCGTCGCCAGCAAGGTGGTGCAATACCTGCGCGCCCGCAGTTATCGGGTCGATTTGCTGGATGAGTTCGACCCGCGCCTGAACGATTATCAAGCCGCCGCGCTGGTCTCCATCCACTCCAACTCGTGCCAAGATTACGGCGAGGTGGTCAGCGGTTACTTGGTGGCCAAAGCCGCCGCCAAGCCGCCCAACGGCCCCGATGATGACCTCGCCGAGTGCATCGCCCGCTATTATGGCCCGATGACGCAACTCGAGCGGCGCTTCAGCCTGACCATCGACATGACCGATTACCACAACTTCCGCGAGATTCACCCGCTCACGCCCGCGGCCATCATCGAATTGGGCTTCATGCGCGCCGACCAGCAAATCTTGGTCGAGCAACAGGACTTGTTGGCACGTGCCATCGTCGAGGGCATCTTGTGCTTCCTCGAGCCCGAAGACCCGTTCGGCTTTGCCGACCCGCAAGCCACCCCCGCGCCCACGCCTTGACCTAGGAGCACACGACATATGCCCCCACTGACCCTCGTCTTCATCACGCGCACGTTCGGTTGCCCGATGGCGACGTTGGCGCGCCGCGTCCTCGACGATTACGGCGTGCCGTTCCGCGAGGTGTTTTATGACACCGACCCCGTTTGGCGTGAGCGGTTGCTGGCGTGGACGGGCTTTTTGAGCGTGCCGACCCTGTTCATGGCCGACCCCGCCACCGACCCCGACGCCCCAATCGAAACGCCCGCCCCATTGGAGGCGGGCGCGAGCCCTCGCGGCATCGACCGCGGCGCGATGGTGACCGAGCCGTTCGAGGACGAACTGCTGGCGTGGCTCCGCAAGTTCGGCCTCGTGGAGTGAGCGG
>JALONY010000178.1 GCA_025454715.1 Anaerolineae bacterium | reverse complement strand
CATCCAGCGCCAGATGGTGCCGGTCACGACGAACGACAGCGCCATCGGGAAGAGGAAGATGGTGCGAAAGAAGCCCTCGCCTTTGACGTTTTGGTCGAGCAGCAGGGCGAGGAACAACCCGACGCCCAAGCACCCGGCCACGAAGAAGAGGGTGAAGAAGAAGGTGTTGACCAGCGCGTTTCTAAAGCTGAACTCCATCAGGTCGGTCATCAGGCTTTCGTAATTTTGGAAGCCGACGAAACTCTTGACCACATTGGCGGCCAGCGGGGGCTGGGCGGGGTTGGTGCCCCAGTCGGTCATCGAGGTGCCGATGGCCTGTAGGATGAACCCATAGACGAACAGCCCCAACAGCACCAGCGATGGCAGGAGCATCAAGAACGCGACGGCGCGGTCTCTTTGGCTTCGCATGACGAGCCTCCAGCAGAAAAAGAGAGGGTGGGGGGATTTTGTCGGTAAAGGTGTCGCGAAAGGGTGTTAACGGATTTTTGCCGGTGGGGGCGGTTGGCTGCCCGCCCCCACGGTCTATAGGCTATTTATCGGCGTGGCCGTTTATTACATCCCACCGCACGCGCCACTGGTGGCGCACACGGCCTTGAAGGCGGCACCGGCGGCGGCACTGCTGCGGCTGGCGAGGAAGATTTCCATCACTTGGTTGAAGTCGCCCATGAAGCGCTCATTGGCGGCCACACCGTGCGCGAGGCTACCGGCCAGCGTGTTGCTCGCCCAGTCGGCGGCGGCGGCTTGCAGGTAGGCGTTGTACAGGTCGGGCGCAGCCGAAACCGCGTCGATGCGGGCGGGGATGCTGCCCTTGAGCGGGTTGAAGGCGTTCTGACCTTCCACCGAGCCCAGCACGCTCAGCCACGCCACGGTGGCGTCGGGGTTGGGCGAGCCGACCGGCAGGCCGAAGCTGTCCGACAGCCACATGAACGTACCGGTGGTATCGGGCGAGGCGGCGAAGCCGAAGCCGACGCCGGGCTCGAGGCCGAGGGTGGTGACCATGTAACCGGCAGCCCAGTCGCCCATGATGTTGAAGGCGGCCTCACCGGCAATCACCTTGTCGATGGCTTGTTGCCAGCTCAGGCCAGCGCTGTCCGCGCCGACGTTGGTGCAGGCCAAAACCTCGTTGAACTTGTCCCAGACGGCGGTCATCTCCGCGCCGTCCGCGGCGGTCTCGCCCGTCCAGATGCCAGCCCAGCCCTCGGCACCCAGCACGCCCAGCGCGACGCTCTCCCACAGGTGGTTGACCGTCCACGCCTCACCGACGACCAGCGGGGTGACGCCTTGCTCTTGGATGGCCGGGCAGACGGCCAAGAACTCGTCCCACGTCGCGGGCGCGGCGATGCCCCACTCTTCCAGCTTGCTCGGGCTGAACCACATCACGTTGGAGCGGTGGATGTTGACCGGCACGCTGTACAGGTTGCCCTCGTAGCTGATTTGCTCCAGCAATTGGGCGGGGAAGGCCTCGTTCCAGCCCTCGGCCTCGAACAGGTCGTTGAGCGGCTCCATGCGACCGGCCACCACCCACGTACCGGTCAATTCTTGGCCGGCGTGGACTTGGAAGCTGGCGGGCGGGGTGCCGCCCAACATGCGGGTCTTGAGCACGGCGCGGGCGTTGACGCCGCTACCGCCGGTGACGGTGGCGTTGATGACCTCGACGTTGGGGAATTGCTCGCTATAGAGCGCAATCAAGGCTTCGAGGGCGGGGCCTTCGTCACCAGCCCACCACGAGAAGATTTCCAACTCGCCCGACGGGCCATCTTGCGCGCTGGTGACGCCGAACACGCTGCTGATGGCGAGGAGTAAAACGACAAAGACCAAACGTGCTTTCATGGGTTACACTCCATAAAAATATCCCTACAAGGGTGGCGTCTAAGCCACCTGATGACACTATACCGCGCCTCTGATGGGTTATCCGTACATTTTTGACAAAGTTGTGACAGACCGATGACACCCCCCACCCCACCCCCCGATACCCCGTCCTCGCCGCCTGAGCAGTTCATCGAGCA
Organism: Anaerolineae bacterium; assembly: GCA_025454715.1. Taxonomy (GTDB): domain Bacteria; phylum Chloroflexota; class Anaerolineae; order Aggregatilineales; family Phototrophicaceae; genus Flexicrinis. The sequence continues at coordinate 2,711 of JALONY010000178.1, read as the reverse complement.
GGTGCGCGAGGCGCTGGAAAACCTGTACGATTTGCCTGCGCTCAACCGCCACCCGCTGGCGGCCAACGCCCCCCAAAGCGCCCCCAGTGAGCCGCAAGGTCAGCGCCTGCGGCGAGAATTGATCAACACCATCGAGGCGCTCAACCCGTCGGCCAAGCACGTCGGGGCGCGCCCGACCGCCAACCGCGCCTATACCCTGTTGCACATGCACTACGTCGGCGGGATGACCTTGCAAGAGGCCGCCAACCAGCTCGGGGTGTCGTTGCGCCAAGCCTACCGCGACCTGAAAGCCGGTTGTGACGGGGTGGCCGAGCTGATGTGGTTCAACCGGCGTGGCGCGGCAGCCGAGGCCGACGCCGTGCACGTCTCGTCATTGGCCAGTGAGCTGGCGCGATTGGAGGCCAACGTCACCCCTGCCGACCTCGCGGGGTTGTGTGGGGCGGCGCTGAAGGCGGTGCAACGCCTGACCGCGCAATACGGCCTGAGCGTGCGCGCCGAGTTGCCCCCTGCGCCCGCGGTGGTGGCCGTCAATCCGGCGGCGGCGCAACAGGTCTTGATTTCACTGCTGAGCGGGGCGATACAGGCCGCCCGCCCCGAGACCGCCCTGACCCTCACCCTGCGGCAGGACGGGCAAGTGTGGGCGTTCGATTTGACGTTCGCCCCACGCGAGGCCAAAGACCTCGTGCTGCCCGCCCCGATTATGCAGGTCATCGACCAGATGCGCCTGAGCGTGGCGCAAGCCCGCCCCACGCCCGACCAGTGCAGCGTGCGCCTGAGCGTGCCCGCCTATGGCACGCGGGTGCTGGCGGTCGATGACAACCTCGGCTTGCTCGATTTACTCCAGCGCTTCTTGCCGGAGCCGCGCTACAAGGTGTTTCCGGCCTCGACCGGCGCGGACGGCCTGAGCTTGGCCGGGCAGGTGCAGCCCGACGTGATTTTGCTCGATTTGATGATGCCCGACCTGAACGGCTGGGACGTGCTGCAAACCCTGCGCGCCGACCCGCGCACCCGCGAGATTCCGGTGGTGGTGTGCTCGGTGGTCAGCGACCCAGAGCTGGCCTATTCGTTGGGCGCCAACGCGGTGATTGCCAAGCCCATCACCCGCGAGGGGCTGTTGGCGGTCTTGGAGCAGTTGGGCGTATGAACCTGTTCATCCGCGACGCGACCTTTCGCGATACGCTGCAAAACCTGCGCTATGGCATGGTCAAGCGCTTCGGCTGGCTCAGCCTCGTGGCCTGCTTGCTGGCGCTGTATTTTTCGTTGTTCAACACGCGCTTCCCAGAGCCGCTCACCGCGTTGCTGATTGGGGTGGCGCTCGGGCTGGGCGGGGTGCTGTGGCTGTTGCCGCGCCGCCCCGACACGGCGCGTTATGGGCTACTGGTGGTGTTGGCGGGAGCGTTGGCGTTGGCCATCCGGCTGATGCCCGACCCGTGGTTGCCGTTGCTCGGCCTCGCCTTGATGGTGCTGGGCGGCATGACCGTGACCTATGGGCATTGGACGGCGGCGGCGGTCACGTTGGCGGCGGCGGCCTTGTGGATGCCGCCCGACTATCCGCAAGGGGCGTTGGCGGGCTTGGTGGTGCTGACGTTGGCGTTGTTGCAGACCTCGGTGGCCTCGCTGTATACCGCGCTGGCGTGGTACCGCGCCATGCAGGCACGCGCCGATACACTCCTCGAGGAATCTCGCGACCAACAAGCCAAGCTCGCCCAGACGCTCAAGTCGTTGGACGCGGCCTATCAGACGCTCAACCGCACCCAACAGCAGTTGGTGGTCGCCCGCCAGCAAGCCGACGAGGCGCGCTTGCTCAAGCAACGCTTCGCCGCCAACATCAGCCACGAATTGCGGACGCCGCTCAATTTGATCGTCGGCTTCAGCGAGATTATGGTGATGGCGCCCGAGGTCTATAGCGACCACAAGCTGCCGCCCAAGCTGGCGCGTGACCTGTACCAAATCCACAGCAGCAGCCGCCATTTGCTGGAGATGATCGACGACGTGTTGGCGCTGTCGCAGGCCGAGCTGGCCTCGTTCAGCCAGACGGTCGAGCGCGTGCCGGTGGCGCGCTTCATCGAGGACTCGCGGGAGATGTTCGAGAGCATCTTTCGCGAGGGCGGGGTGTGGTTTCGGGTCGAATTGGCCGCCCAACTGCCCGAATTGGAGATGGATTGCACGCGCATCCGTCAGGTCATCCTCAACCTGCTGAGCAACGCGCACCGCTTCACCGAGGCGGGCGGGGTGATTTTGCGGGTGTGGGCGGCGGGGCAAGAGGTGCGTTTCTCGGTCATCGACACCGGGCGGGGCATCCCGCCGGAGCAGCACGGGCGCATCTTCGAGGAGTTCTATCAGGTCGATTCGTCGCTCAGCCGCAGGCACGGCGGGGCGGGCTTGGGCTTGGCGATTTGTAAGCGCTTCGTCGAGGCGCACGAGGGGCATATCTGGGTCGAAAGTGAGCTGGGGCAGGGGGCGGCCTTCACGTTCAGCTTGCCGGTGCGGAGTGTGGCGGCCTCGGTGCGCCCGCCCGCCCCGCCCAAACCGCCCGCCCCGATGCAAGACCAATTGTTCAAGCCGTTCTCGCCCGATGCGTTGGTGCGCGCCCTGACCGTGACCGGCCAACCCCCGCGCACGGTCTTGATCATCGATGCCGACTGGGGCGCCATCCAATTGGCGCAACGGGCGCTGGAGCGCATGGACATCCCGCCGGTGGTCACGGTGGC
>JALONY010000177.1 GCA_025454715.1 Anaerolineae bacterium | reverse complement strand
CCACCCCCTCTCACCAAACGTGGACTCCCGCGCACGGGCGCGCTGTACTATCATGGTAAGGCGACACGGAGAACCCACGCCCCCATGACAACCGTCCTGCTCATCCGCCATGCCGTCAACGATTACGTCAAAACTGGCCGCCTCGCCGGTTGGACGCCCGGCGTCCACCTCAACGAAGAAGGCCTCGCCCAAGCCGAGGCGCTCGGCGCACGCTTGGCCGAAGCCCCGCTCAAGGCGCTCTACACCAGCCCACTCGAGCGCGCCGTCGAGACCGCCCAAGCCGTCCAAGCCCACCACCCCCACCTGCCGCTCCTGATGAGCGAGGGCGTCAAGGAGGTCGATTTCGGCGATTGGCAAGGCATGAGCTTGTCGGAGTTGCGCAAGCGCAAATTGTGGGAGGTCGTCCAGCACACCCCCTCTCGCGCCACCTTCCCCAGTGGCGAGTCGTTCCCCGCCGCGCAGCACCGCGCCGTCCAAGCCATCGAGCACTGCGTCCACAACCACCCCGCCCAGCTCATCGCCTTCTTCAGCCACAGCGATGTCATCAAGCTGGTGCTGGCGCACTACTTGGGGATGCACCTCGATACCTTCCAGCGCCTCGAAATTTCCACCGCGTCCATCAGTACGGTACAATTAGGGCACGGAATGCCGTATGTCGTCGGGATGAACGACGTGGCGCACTTGCGGCAGCTCAAACGCGAACACAAGGCTTCATAAACCCCATGCCAAACGTCGAAATCGACCTCAACCCGGTGGACTTCGTGACCATCGGCACCATCGGCCCCAAAGGCCAGCGCACCTTCTACCTCCAAGCCGGGCAGGGGCGTCGCTTGCTGTCCATGATCATCGAGAAAGAACAAGCGTGGGCGCTGGGCGAGGCGCTGCGCGAATTGCTGACCGACCTCGACGAGCGCAAGGGCGTCACCTCCACCGTCGATATGTCGCGCATGGATATGGACTTGCGCGAGCCGATCGAGCCGCTGTTTCGCGTTTCGCGCATGGGCTTGGGGTATGACGAGGAAGAAGACCGCGTGGTCTTGATCGCACAGGAGCTGATGCTGGGGCAACCCGAAAGCGAGCGCGAGCAAGGCGACGACACCGAGCCCGACCCGTTCGCCAGCCCTGATGACGACGAGGACGAGGACGACCTCGACCCCAACGCGCCGCGCCCGAGCGTGGTGCGCTTGTGGTGTAGCCGCGAGCAGATGAAAGCCCTCAGCGACCACGGCAGCGATACCGTCCGGCAAGGGCGCGCCGACCCGCGCCTGAACGGGCGCTTGGTCAATTATTGGACGTAACCCGCCCCATCTCCCCCGACCGGTCGGTACTGCCCAGCGCCAGCGCGAGGTTCAACAAACCGAATGGACACCCCCCAAGACGACGGCACCCCCGCAATCCCGCCCATCCCGTTCGACGCGCAAGCGGCGCTGGCCTTGCTGCGCGATGGGGAGTTTGCGGAAGTCCACGGGCTCATCCGCAACAGCTCCAATTACACGTTTTTGGTCACCCTGCGCGATGAGCACGGCGAGCACCGCGCCGTCTACAAGCCGCAACGCGGCGAGCGCCCGTTGTGGGACTTCCCCGATGGCACCCTCGCCGACCGCGAGGTGGCCGCATTTACCCTCAGCGAGGCGCTGGGCTGGCACCTCGTCCCGCCGACCGTGCTGCGCGACGGCCCCAACGGGGTCGGGAGTGTGCAGTGGTTCATCGACCACGACCCCGCCGAGCATTATTTCACCTTCGGGGAGCGGGTGTTGGCGCAACTGCGCGTGTTGTGCGCCTTCGACTGCATCACCAACAACGCCGACCGCAAGGGCGGGCACATCTTGATGGGCGAGGGCGGGCGCATCTGGGCGATCGACAACGGCCTGACCTTCAACGTGGCGCACAAGCTCCGCACGGTGGTCTGGGACTTTCAAGGCGACGACCTGCCGCCCCGCCTCGTCCGCGACCTGCGCGGCTTGCTCGAGCGCTTGTGCGATGAGGCCGACCCGCTGACGGTGCAGATGGGCAAGCATATTTTCTCGGGCGAGATTACCGCGGTGCGCCACCGCATCGAAAAATTGCTCAAGTCGGGGCGCTACCCCAAAGCGGGCGCCAACGGCCCCCATTACCCGTGGCCGCCGGTGTAGGGACGCGACCGGTCGCACACGCGGGTTAATGATCAAGCGGCACCCCTATCGCCCCATCCCAAAACGGGCATGAGGCGATAGGGCGGAGGCGCACGCCCCGCAAGGTGCCCTAGCCCACCCACAGCCCTTCGCGCCGCAAGAACGCCTCGACCGCCGCCTGCCACGGGCGCAACGTGACGCCCACCGACGCCGCCGCGTGGTTGTCCAGCGCACAGCGCAACGGCGGGGTGGACGGGCGCGCCCAATCGGCATGGGTGATGGCCTCGATGGGCGTCTGGGCGTGGCCGGTGTGGTCGAGCACATACCGGGCGAAGTCATAACGCGAGGCCGCCCCCGCGTTGACCGCGTGATACACCCCCGCCCGCTCCATCAACATCAGCTGCACCACCGCCGTGGCGAGGTCGTCGGTATAGGTCGGGTTGGCGATCTCATCGGTCACCACCCGCAACGGCTTACCGGCCTGCGCCGCCCCCAAAATCGACTGGATGAAATTCTTGCCCCCATGCGCGAACAGCCACGCCGTCCGCACGATTTGGTGGCGCGGGCTGGCGCGCATCACCATCTGCTCGCCCGCCCACTTGCTCGCGCCATACGGGTTAATCGGGCGCGGGGCGTCATATTCCCAATACGGGCGCTCGGCCTGCCCATCGAACACCTCATTGGTGCTGATGTAGACCATCATCGCCCCGACCTCGGCGCTGGCGGCGGCCACGTTGCCCGCGCCCAGCCCGTTTTGCCGATACGCCCGCTCCGGCTCGCGGGCGCACCCGTCCACGTCCGTCCACGCTGCCGCGTGGATGACCACCTCGGGCCGAGAAGTGCGCACCGCCGCCCGCACCGCCACCCAATCCGTCACGTCCAGCGTCTCGACATCGACGCCCGCCACGTTGTGCCCCACCTGCGTCAGCACCTGCATCAGGCGGCTGCCCAAGCGCCCATTCGCCCCCGTTATCCACACGCGCATCGTCGTCCTAGCCCCCGTTCCCTTGCCGCCACGCCAGATAGGCCGCCTCGTCCACCTCTTGCCCGTCGATGACCGTGACCTCGACCGGCTGGCGGTTCTTGCCGAACGTCACCAACACCTCCGCACCGAACGGGCAACGCTCGCCCCGCGCCAGCTTGCGGACGAAATACCCGCCCTCGTCTTGCTCGCTCAGGTCGTTGTAGCGGTCAATCCGCACCATCACCACCTCGGGGCAACGCTTGGGCTGCACGTACAGCGCCATATACCGGTCGTCCACCTTCGGGCGGGTGCTGCCCCCACCCCCAAACATCCGCCGCAAAAATTCCATCATATCGCACGCTCCCGCGCTCCATTTGCCGTTTTGTGCATCAGTTTAGCAGCACACCCACCCCCAACCAACCATCCGCTAACCAAACTCCTACGAAACCCGACAGGTTTTGATAGAACATGCTTGCAAGTTTTGCGTTATAATGCCCTGAGGTTTGAGAGTTGTAATGTGAGTTGGGGGAGGCCGGTACCACATGTCCAATGCATCCCGCCCGCCCGAGTCCGATACCGAGCGGGTCTATGCGTTCATCGTCCGATACATCGACCAGCACAACGGCATGGCGCCGTCGCAGGCCGAGATTGCCGTGGCGTGCCATATGTCGCGCTCATCCGTCCAAAAGCACCTGATGTGGCTGTCGGGGCAGGGGCGCATCTGCTTGATTGAAGGCGGTCGGCGTAGCTTGTGGTTGCCCAAGAAGCCGGAGGCCGAGACTTAGGGGAAGGCGGCTTTTAATAACAAAAACCAAACCTTAGACTATCCATATTTTAGTGGACACGGGTTCCTAAACCGTGCTATAACTGAGCGTATTCAGCATCTATCCCAGCGGTTTACCCCCCGCTGTTTCGCTCAGACCACGACACCGAATCGCTGTTTTGTCAAGGGTCACCCTGAATCTTGGATTCAGTGGGATAGTGTTGGATTTCGTCACAACTTTCTAACCAACAGCCGTCACGGCTGTTTGGAAATCGTTCGTCTTTTAATGAAGGATGGGAGAGCGCGTCGCTATGGAACACCCCGCTGCCGCCGACCGAAATGCGCTGCACGAACTCGGTTACAAGATTTTTCTCGACCGCTACGCGCTGAAAGACATGACCCGCGCCACCCTTGCGGTGGGCGATACCGTGATTGTGGTGGTCAACCCCAAGACCGGCCAACGTGAGGTTGGGACGGTCGAACACCTGACCAAGACCGAGGCGCAGATTCGCCTGTTGGACGGCGAGGTGGTCACCCGCGACATCGAGCACGTCGATAAGCCGCTGGAGACGCGCCCCGAGCAAATGATGGATCGCGTGGCGGCGGGGATTGCCAAGATTGAGGGCGACGCGGCCAAGCAAGCCGAGTGGACGGAGAAGTTCCGCTGGTTGCTGGACGGGTGGAAGTTCGTGCCGGGCGGGCGCATCCTGACCGGCGCGGGCACCGACCAGCAATTGACGTATTACAATTGTATGCCGCCCGAGCAAGAGGTCTTGACCGCCGACGGCTACCGCCCGCTGGGCGAGGTGCAGGTGGGCGATTATGTCGTGACGCACCGCAACCGCCTGCGCCGCGTGCTGCACAAGTTCCAACGCGAGACGCACGAGCCGCTGTA
>JALONY010000176.1 GCA_025454715.1 Anaerolineae bacterium | reverse complement strand
GGGTCGCCGTGGGGGTCGAGTTCTGGGAAGCCCAGCTTGCGGTCGATGGCCGCGATGAACTGCTCGGAGACGGCATGTTCGAGGCGTTCGGCCTCGTGGTGCACCTCGCGGAGCGAATAACCCAATTCTTGGACGAGATACAACTCGATGAGCCGGTGGCGGCGGATGACGGCCAATGCGGTGATGCGCCCGAGGGTGGTGAGGCGGACACCGTGGTATTTTTGGTAGTCAATCATGCCGGTCTCGACCATGCGGCGCGCCATATCGGTGATGGACGGCGCCTTGACCCCGAGGTGTTCTGCGAGCGCGTTGGTTGAAACGCGCTCGCTTTCGTTTTGGAGGGTGTAGACCGCCTTTAGGAAGTTCTCGACCGCCTCGGAGGCGGGCTCGGCGGGGGGATAGGGCTTGCGGGGCGTGGGCATAGCGGCGCCTTCAGGTGATTCTAGGGCGTTTTGGGCAATCCGAAAGCATCTTGCATGAAAGTGGCTTGGCTGTCCAGAGGGGGTTGCCCGTCGGCGGGGTCGAGGCGGACGTATTCGCCGGTGGGGAGCAACTGCCATGCGCCGCTGGTGTTGGCGAGGTCGGTTTGGAGGATGCGGAGCAGGCGGTGTTGGAGGCGCGGCTCGACGACGGGGGTGACGACCTCGACGCGGTTGTAGAGGTTGCGGCGCATCATGTCGGCGCTGCCGATGTAGAGGCGCTGGGATTCGGGGGCGTTTTGGAAGAAGAAGACGCGGGCGTGCTCTAGGAAGCGCCCGGTCAGGCTGACGACGCGGATGTTGTCGCTGAGCCCCTCGATGCCCGGGCGCAGGCAGCACAGGCCGCGCACGATCAGGTCGATTTGGACACCGACTTGCGAGGCGCGGTAGAGCGACTGGATGACCTTGTCTTCTTCGAGCTGGTTCATCTTCATGATGATGCGGGCGGGCTTGCCAGCGAGGGCGGCCTCGGCTTCATGGTCGATTAGGCTGACGATGTTGTCCAGCAGGTAATCGGGGGCGACCAGCAGGCGCTTATAGGTGGTGCGCGGGGCGTAGCCGGTCAAGCGGTTAAACAGGCGGGTGGCATCGTCGGCGATGTCGGTATTGCAGGTAAACAGGCCGACATCGCCATAAAAGCGGGCGGTGGTGACGTTGTAATTGCCGGTGCCGACATGGACGTATCGGCGGAGGGTCTCGCCTTCTTTGCGGATGACGAGGCAGACCTTGGCGTGGGTCTTGACCTCGAACCGCTCGACGCCGTAGATGACGTGAACGCCGTTTTCTTCGAGGGTGCGCGCCCATTCGAGGTTGTTTTCTTCGTCGAAACGGGCTTTGAGCTCGACCAAGACGGTGACTTGCTTGTCGTTGTCGCGGGCTTCGAGTAGCGACTTGACGAGGGGCGAGTTTTTGCCGACGCGGTAGAGGGTGGCCTTGATGGCGACGACTTGGGGGTCGCGGGCGGCGGAGGCGAAAAAGTCCTCGACGGGGGCGAACGATTCGTAGGGGTGGTGGATGAGCAGGTCGCCGTTGCGGATGGCCGTGAACAGGTCTTGGTGGCCGACCAGCATTTCGGGCGTCTTGGGGGCGTAGCGGGGGTATTTGAGGTCTGGGCGGTCGATGGAAGCCAGCTCGCCCATGCTGGCGGAGCCGAGTGCGCCGTCGATGATGTAGACATCGCGCTCGAGGGCGATTTCGAGTTCCTCGGTCAGGCGTTGGAGCATGGGCTGGCTGATGGTGTCTTGGACGGTGAGGCGGACGATTTCACCGAAGCGGCGCTCTTTGAGCCCACTTTCGATGACATCGGCGAAGTCTTCCTCGTCGTCGTCAATCTCGTGCTCGTAGTTAATGTCGGCGTCGCGGGTGACACGGAAGGGGTGTTGCTCGACGACGCGCATCCCCGGGCAAAGCAGGTCGAGGTTGTCGGCGATGACCTCTTCAATCCAGACGAAATCGTGGGTGGTGGCGCTGTCGAGGTTGCCACCGTATAACCTGCGGATGCGGTTGAGATCGACGAAACGCGAGAGGGTCTCAGGGATTTTGAGGCGGACGAACAGGTAATTTTCGGGGTCGTCCGACTGGCCTTCTTCAATCAGGTGAACGGCGATGTTCATGCTGAGGTTGGAGATGAAGGGGAACGGGCGTGCGCCGTCGGCGGCCAGCGGGGTGAGGATTGGGAAGATTTCTTGCTCGAAGAAGCGCCGGACGGCCTCGCGGTCGATTTGTGGCAACTCGGAGATGGTGTGGACGAAGATGCCTTGTTCGCGCAGTTCGGCCAGCAGGGCGCGCAGGGTGGCGCGCAATTCGCCCATCAAGACGGTCACTCGCTCGCGGATGGCGAACAGGAGTTGGTTGGGGGTGAGTCCGTCGGGGCGGGCGGTGTCGATGTTCACGTGTGCTTTTTTGATGTAGGACGACACGCGCACCATGAAAAATTCATCGAGGTTGTTGCCGACGATGGCGAGAAAGCGGACGCGCTCGAGGAGCGGTATCGCGGGGTTTTGGGCAAGGGCAAGCACGCGCTGATTGAAGGCGATGGCGCTGAGCTCGCGGTTGAGATAAGTATCGGGGGTAAGCGCTGGAAGAGGCGGAAGCATACGAATCCAATGCACGGGTCGGTGCGCGAAAATATTAGGGTAGATTGTCCACTAGTTTCGTTCGGTTAGCAAGTTAACTGCCTGTAAAACAAGGCGGCGGAGTGTGTGCTCCGCCGTCCTGTTTTTGGGGGTTTGGGGTGGGTTGTGGGTGGGATTAGACGGTTTCGAGGTCGGTGATGGTCTTCTCGAGCAGTTCGACGGCGGTGCCGAGGGTGTCGGCATCGAAGGCGAAGCGGACGTTGGCGGCCTCGAACAGCTTGGGCAGGCTGACGGTGCCGCCCAGCGCCAGCGATTTGCGGTAGTCGGCGACGGCCTTGGCTTGGTCGTTGAGGGCGTTGGCGAAGACCTGTACCGCGCCGAGCTGGGCGAGGCCGTACTCGATGTAGTAGAACGGGATTTGGAAGATGTGTAGCTTGCGGTGCCAGCCGGTGGCCTTGATGTCGTCGAGGCCGGAATAATCGATGCCGGGCATGAAGCGATCCCACAGCTCCGCCCATTTGGCGTCGCAGTGGGCGGGGTCGGTGGCGGCGGTGTGGTTGCTGTAGACCCAGTGTTGGAAGCTATCGACGACGGCCATATACGGCCAGAATTGCAGGATGCCGCTGAGGTGCTCGATGCGGGCGCGGGCGGCGTCCTTGGCGGTGTAGTAGCCGCCGTGGTCGGTGGTGAGGTAGGGGCTGGCCAGTAGCTCCATGCCCATGGACGCGACCTCGCAGAACTCGATGGGCACATCCTCTTGCTGCGCGTAGGGGAGCTGGGCGGCCTCGAAGGCGTGGAAGGCGTGGCCGCCCTCGTGCAGCAGGGTTTGCACGTCATCGTGCAGGCCGACGGCGTTCATGAAGATGAACGGGCGTTTGGCTTGGGAGAAGGTGGTGCAGTAGCCGCCCGGGGCTTTGTCTTTGCGATTGTCGAGGTCGAGCAAGCCCTCGGTGTGCATGACTCGGAACATTTGGCCGAGGGCGGGGTCTACGTTATCGAAGACGGATTGGGTTTTGCCAATCAGGTCGTCGATGGTCTCGAACGGCTTGAGGGCTGGCGCGCCGGTGGCATCGACATCGGTATCCCACGGGCGGAGGGTGTCGAGGCCGAGGCGTTGGCGCTGGCGCTCATACAGGCGTTGGGCGGCGGGGACGACGACTTGGGCGATGGCGTCTTGGAAGGTGCGCGAGTCGGCGGGGGTGTAGTCGAAGCGCTTGAGTTGCTTCCAGCGGTAGGCCACATAATCGGGCATTTGGGCGTTGTGCGCCATTTGGCCACGCACGCCCATGAATTTTTTCCAGAGGTCGTTGAGGGCGTCGCGGTCTTGCAGGCGGCGCTCCATGCCCAAGCGCCACGCGGCCTCGCGACGGGCGCGGTCGGGCGAGACTTGCTCGGTGGCCAGCTTGGGCAGGGTGGTCTCGACCCCGTCCCAGACCACGGTTTGGGCGCTGATGAGCTTGTCGTATTCGCGCTCGAGTTTGCTTTCCTCGGTCATCAGGGGCAGGTTGGCCTCGCGGAACAACTCGAGGTCAGCGCGCAATTTGGCCAGTGGGACTTCAAAGCCCTCGATTTCGACCTCGGCGGCGACCCACTTGGCGTTGAGCTGGTTGTTGTAGGTGACCAATTGCGGGTAGATGTGCTCGACGAAGGCGTTGAAGCGTTGATCGGCGCGCTCGTCCTTGGTGTTGACGGTGGTCGAGACGCTGATGCGCGCATAGACCTCACCGGCGAGGCGGGCGAGGCGCGACCAATCGCTCAGGAAGGCGTGAGCGGTCGCGTCGTCGAGGGGCTGGCTGAGGAGCGCGTCGAAATAGGGTTGATAGGAGTCCCACGCCCAATCGAGGGCGTCGGTGGCGTGGGTGGGGATATTTTCAAACATGGGGGGTGCAAGACCTTTCAAGAGATGAATAGAGGGTCAGGGGTATTTTACACCCGTCCGAGGTGCTGTGTCAGGCCGTCGCGGGTGTTGAGGTGGGCGGGGAGCAGGATGTTGTCGAGCAGGCGGGTTTGGCCGAAGCGGACGGTGAGCGAGGCCAAGACCGGGTGGGTGATGGGCGCGTCCAGCTCACGCAGGGTCTGGGGGTGGGCGATGGAGATGTACTCGACCTCACCGGATGATTGGTTCGTCAGGTGTTGGGCGATGAGGGCGCGGAGTGCTTGGGGGTCGTCGGCGCGTTGTTGGGGCGTCAGGTAGCGATTACGTGAGCTGAGGGCGAGGCCGTCGGACTCGCGGGCGGTGGGGATGACCGCGATATGGAGCGGAAAATTGAGATCGGCGACCATGCGGCGGAGGACGACGACCTGCTGGGCGTCTTTTTGGCCGAAATAGGCGACGGTGGGCTGCGTCATGTTGAACAGCTTGGCGACGATGGTGGCGACCCCGCGGAAGTGCCCCGGGCGGCGCGCACCCTCGAGTCCTTGCGAGACGTGCTCGACCTCGACATGGGTTTGGAAGCCGGTGGGGTAGATGTCCTCGACGGGCGGGATGAAGGCGATATCGACGCCCGCTTGCTCAAGCTGGGCGAGGTCGGCCTCGAGGGTGCGCGGATAGGCGTTGAAGTCCTCGTTGGGGCCGAACTGCGCCGGATTGACGAAAATGCTGGAGACGATGCAGTCATTATCGCCACGGGCGGCGCGGATGAGCGAGAGATGGCCGTCATGGAGCGCGCCCATGGTGGGGACGAATCCGACGGTGCTGCACGCAGCGGCACGGGCGGCGCGCAGGTCGGCGGTGGTGCGGGCGATAATCATGACGGGGTGTCCTTGCGCGGTTTGATGCCTAGCTCGGTCTCGACCTGTGCGCGGAGCTCGGCCATGACCTCGTCCTTTTGGGTAAAGCCGTGCGAGGCGTCGGGGAAGGTACGGGCTTGCACATCGGCGGCGTAGTGGCGCAGGGCATCGCGGATGAGGTCGCCGATTTGGGCGTATTGTTTGGCGTGCTTGGGCAAGAACTCGCCAGCGAGGGCGAACAGGTCGTGATAGACCTGCACCTGCCCGTCACATCCGGCACCTGCGCCGATGCCGATGGTGGGGATGCGTAACAGGCTCGAAATATAGGCTGCTAGGGGGGTGGGCACCAGCTCCAGCACGACGCCGAACGCCCCTGCGGCCTCGATGGCGAGGGCGTCTTTGACCAATCGAAAGGCGGAGTCTGCCTCGCGGCCTTGCACGCGGAAGCCACCGAATTGATTGACGCTTTGGGGGGTGAGGCCGATGTGCCCCATCACGGGGATGCCGCTGCTGACGATGCGCTCGACGATGGGTGCCAGCGACTCGCCGCCCTCGACCTTGACGGCACCGACCCCGCCCTCTTGCATCAGGCGGGCGGCGTTGGTCAGGGCTTGCTCGGGGCTGACTTTGTAGCTCATGAACGGCAAATCGCCGATGACCAGCGGGCGCTGGGTGACCCGCGACACGATTTCGCAGTGGTAAATCATGTGCTCTAGGCGGACTTGGACGGTCGAGTCGCGGCCTTGGATGACCATGCCGAGTGAGTCGCCGACGAGCAGGGTGGGGATGTCGGCGGCCTCGGCGAGGCGGGCACTGGGGGCGTCATAGGCGGTCAGCATGACGATGGGCTGACCGGTGTCTTTCATCTTTTGGATGTCACGGATGGTGAGGCGCATGAAACGTCACTCTTTCTGGTGCAAAAGCGCCCGAATGGCGGTGGTCTCGACGCCACGCGCCTCGGCCAGTGGCAGGGTAAGGTCTGCGAGGGCGCGGTAGGCGGCGCGGGTGGGCGGGTCGGAGGTCAGGGCATCGAGGTGCGCCGTGAGGGTTCCGAGGTCAGCGCGCACCAGTGGGCCGGTCAGGGCGTCTGGGATTCCTTTGGTGCGGATATTGTCGATGGTGCCCGAAAGCAGTGCAAGTAACGCAGAGTCCACGGCGGGCTTCTCGGCGCCCAATTGGGTGAGCAAACGATGAGCGGCGGCGTAGAGGGTGACGGCGTAGTTGCTGGCGAGCACCAGCGCGGCGTGATAGGTCGGGCGGTCGTGTGGGGCGAGCGTGATGGCTTGGCCACCGAGCGCGTCCACGACGGCGCTGAGCTGGGCGTGCAGAGTGGCGTCGGCGGCTTCGATGGCGAACGTGACCCCGCTCAGGCTGGGCATGAACGGGCTGGCGAACGGGTAGGCGGGGTGGAGCGCGCCGATGGTGATGCCGCACGCGGTGAGCGGTGCCAAAATTTCGGCGGCAGACGCCCCTGAGGTATGGACGACGGCGCACGAAAAGCTCTTACCCGATTGGGCGATGTGCTGGACGAGCGGGGCGATGGCGTCGTCGGAGACCGTGAGGAAGACCAACTGGGCGCGCTGGAGCACCGCCAGCAGGTCATCGGTCTCGACCAAGAGGCCGAGGCGCTGTGCGACCTGTTGGGCGGTGGTGTGGCGGCGGCTCCAGACCGCGGTGACGGGGTAGCCACAGTCGGTGAGCAGGGCGGCCAATGTGCTGCCGACCCTGCCCGCCCCGATGATTCCGAGAGATGGGCGGGCATTGGGCATGGGGTTACGTCCCGAACGGGGTGGGGGTGGGCAGCGGCGGGCGGATGTAGATGGTGACGGTGCACGAGGCGCGCAGGGTGTCGGTGATGTCGAACACGGCGAGGCGGAACTCGTAGGTGCCCTCGGGATAGAGGGCGGGGTTGAACTGGCTGAGCTGGCGGCGCTCTGGTGCGGGCTGGACGTAGCTCTCCATCGAAAAGAAGCTATCACCGAGCGGTTGACCCCGAATCTCGAGCTTGAACGAGGCGAAGTTCTCG
>JALONY010000175.1 GCA_025454715.1 Anaerolineae bacterium | reverse complement strand
CCCAGCAAAATTTGCATTTTCAAAACCGGCGCGTTATGCTAATCGTTAAGTGGTATATACCACTCTAAACCACTCTTGGTTTTTTGGGTTTTCAAGGAGATTTTGGCAATGAAGCGTTATCTCTCGCTCTTGCTGGCCGTCGTGATGCTGCTGGGCGTCCTGCCGGTCGGCGCGCAAGACGCCGAAGCCCCCACCGGCACATGGTTGGGGACGTGGCCGTATGTGTTGCCGCCCGAGCACGACCTCGGCTCGTTCACCGGCTCGGGGTTGGCCGCCAACCTCGGCAACGTCTACCGCTCGTTCGTCGAGATGCCGTTCGCCTTTTACATGTGGTCGTCGGGCACTTATGAGCCGATGCTGGCCAGCGAGTGGGGCTTCACCGAGGACAACACCGCCTACAGCGTGACCATCCACCCCGACGCCATGTGGTCGGACGGCAACCCGGTCACCTCGGCGGACGTGCTGGCCACCTACTCGATTGGCCGCATCCGCAATTGGTCGCAGTTCAACTACATCAGCGAAGTGCGCGCCGTGGACGACAAGACGGTCGAGTTCGTCTTCAGCGGCGAGCCGTCGCTGGTGGCCGAGCGCCTCATCCTGAAGGAATACATCGTCTCGGCAGCCAACTACGGCGAATTGGCCGCCCGCGCCGACGAAGTGGTCGCCAGCGGCGCCGCCCGTGACAGCGAAGCGTGGACGACCTTGGCCGCCGACATCGGCGCGTTCAAGCCCGAGACCCTGATTGCCAGCGGCCCCTTCACCTACACGCTGGACGCGGTCAACGAGTCGTTCTTCACCCTGTCGTGGCAGCCCAACAGCCTGTTCAGCGACAGCGTGCAATTCGGCAGCATCAAGATTTGGGCTGGCGAGACCGAAGTGACCGCCCCGCTGGTGCTCAGCGGCGAATTGGCGCACTCGACCAACGTCTACCCGCCCAGCACCATCTCGTCGTTCGAGGCCGCGGGCATCCGCCTCGTGACCATCCCCCGCGCCTATGGCCCCGCCCTGCTGTTCCAGCACGACACCTACCCGTTCAACATCAAGGAAGTCCGTCAGGCCATGGCCTATGCCATCAACCGTGACGAGAACGCCTTCTTGACCAACGGCGTCGGCGCGACCGGCACGGTCTACATGGCCGGCATCCTCGACGACATGGTCGGCTTGCTGATTGACGAAGAGACCATCGGCAACCTGAACCGCTACGAGTTCAACCTCGAGACCGCCGCTGGCTTGATGGAGACCGCGGGCTTCACCCGTGACGCCGAGGGCAAGTGGGTGGACGCCGAGGGCAACCGCATCAGCGTCGAGTACAAGTTCCCCGCCGAGTTCGCCGACTTCAGCGGCGCGGCGCAAAACGCCATCGACCAGCTCAACAACTTCGGTTTCGACATCACCGCCCGCGCTAACCCGTGGCAAGAAGTCGCCGCCGACATCCGCGCTGGCAACTTCCAATTGTCGGTCTGGAGCTGGGCGCAAGGCTCGCCGTTCGCCACCAACCAATTCTTCGGCCCGATCCAACGCTTCAACTACGTCGGCCTCGCCGACGGGCAAATCGGCATGAACTTCCCGATGGAATTCGAGTACAACGGCGAGATGGTCAACCTCGACGCCATGATCAAGGCGGTCTCGACCGGCCTCGACCTCGAAGCCCAAAAGGTGCGCGCCGGTGAAGTGGCGACCATCATCAACGACCTGATGCCGTTCATCCCCCTGAACATCATCTTGTCGGTCGAGCCGATGAACGAGGCGGCCATCGCTGGCCTGCCCGAGACCGGCGACCCGATTTGGCTCAACCCGTCGGGCGTCGATCACCCGATCATCTGGCTCATCCTGCAAGGCACGCTCAGCGACGCCGCCGCGCAATAACCCCACCGCCGTAAAGACCTCAAAAAAAGCCCTTCTGCCCCTGCCGCCCTGCGCGGTGGGGGCAGCCCCCACCCGTGCACGCCCCGCGCTCGGCCAGCCCTTTTGATACCTGAAACCCCCAAAAAAGCCTCATGACCTCCATTTCCCCACCCCACACCGCGCCCGCCGCACGCCCCAAACCCTTGCGCCAGCGCCTGAGCGCCCTGTGGAACAGCTACAGCGTCCGCATCGTGCTCCAGAGCTTGCTGACGGTCTGGGCGGTCACGACCTTCACGTTCGTGCTGATTCGCCTGATGCCCGGCAACCCGATCCAAATCCGCATCGACCAGCTCATGAACCGTGGCCTGACCTTCGAGGAGGCCGAGGCACAAGCCGCCAACCTGTTCGATTTCGACCCCGATGCCCCGCTGTTTCAGCAATATCTCGACTTTATGGGCAACATCGTGCAAGGCGACCTCGGGAAGTCGATTTTGGGCGGCGGCGCGCCGGTCAACAGCATCATCCTCGAGTTTTTGCCGTGGACGTTGTTCAGCGTCGGACTGGGGTTGTTGCTCAGTTTCTTGATTGGCACGCTGCTGGGCGCAATCATCGCCTATCGGCGTGGGGGCATCCTCGATAACCTCATCACCACTATTTCATCGATTTTGTACGGCATCCCCGATTACGTGATTGCGCTGTTGCTGATTTTGGTGGCGGGTGTGCAGCTCCAATGGTTTCAGGTCGGGCAGATGCGCGGCGCGTATTCGCCCAGCCTCGAGCCCGGGTTTACGTTCGAGTTCATCAGCAGTGTCTTGCAACACGCCGTCTTGCCGGTCGGGACGTATGTGCTGAGCACGGCGGGGTCGTGGGTGCTGGCCATGAAGTCCAGCACGCTCTCGACGCTGGGCGAGGATTACATCACGGTCGCCAAAGCGCGTGGCCTGAGCGAGGCGCGCATCTTGGCGGCCTACGTCGGGCGCAACGCGCTCCTGCCCCTCGTCACCCGCCTCGCCATCTCGATCGGGTTCGTGGTCGGCGGCAGCGTCATCGTCGAGCAATTCTTCCAATACCCGGGGCTGGGCAGCCGCCTGTTGCGCGCCATCACCGAGCGCGATTACACCACCATGCAGGGCATTTTCTTGGTGATTAGCGTGTCGGTCGTGGCGTCCAACGCGCTGTCCGACCTGCTGCTGGGCTGGCTTGACCCCCGCGTGCGGGTCGGGAAAGGGCAGAGCAAATCATGATTGGCATCACCCCGCTGGGCATCGTCATCGGGGTCGTCGCTGGCGTCATCGCGCTGGTGTTCGGCATCCGGCTCGGGCAGGTGCGCGCAGGAATCAACGGCCTAATCGTGTGCGTGGTGGCCGGTTTCGGCTGTGGCATCGCGGGCGGCCTGATTGCGTTACTGGTCATGAGCGCGGTCACGGTCTCACACGCCTACGTCGATAAACAAGACCCCTTCACCAGCCGCGCCAAGCTAGAAGACATCGACTTCAGCGAGACGCGCACCGAGGCCATCATGCGCCAGCTCGCCAATTTCGGCGGCACGGTGCGGGCGTCGTGGCGTGCCCTGCTCCGCAACAAGGCCGGTTTCATCGGCTTCTTGGGCGTCACGTTCTTCTTGGGCATGTCGGCCTTTGGCCCCTTGTTCGTCGAATATGAGGGCAGCGCCCGCTTCGACCGGCGCGTCGAGGGGGCGCGCTCACTGTTCCAAGCCCCCAGCGCCGAGTTCCCGCTCGGCCTCGACTGGCAAGGGCGGAGCGTGCTCAGCCACGTGGTCTATGGCGGGCGGGTGCTCATCATCACCTCCATTCAGGCCGGCCTGATGGCGACCGCCATCGCGGTGCTGTTGGGGTCGGTGGCGGCGCTGGTCGGCGGCTGGGTCGATGGGGTGTTGTCGGGCTTCGCCAACTTCATCCTGACCATCCCGCAATTTCCGCTGTTGTTGGTGCTGGCCTCGTTCATCCAGTTCACCGACCCGCTCCAGATGGCCGCCTTATTCGGGTTCCTCAACTGGCCGACGCTGATGCGCGCCGTCCGCGCCCAAGTCCTCAGCCTGCGCGAGCGCGATTACGTCGAGGCCGCCTTCGCCCTCGACCTCGGGCTGTGGCACATCATCACCCGCGAGGTCTTCCCCAACATGGTCAGCTATGTGGCGGTCAACCTGATTTTCACCGTCCGTACCGCCATGTACGGTTTGGTGGCGCTGGTGGTCTTGGGCATCGTGCCGCTCTCGGAGCCCGACTGGGGCATGATGATTTTCATGGGGCGCTCGCAAGGCGCGCTGTTCAGCCCAGAGGCGGCGTGGATGATGTTGGCGCCGATTTTCGCCATCGCGCTGTTCCAATTGTCGTTGGTGCTGTTCGCCCGCTCGCTCGAAGAAGTGTTTAACCCCCGCCTGCGGAGTGGCTTATGAGCTATTCAAACGATGTGGTGCTGTCGGTACGCAACCTGTCGGTCTCGTACCTCGCCAAGCGCGGGCGGGTGCGCGCCGTCCAAAACGTCAGCTTCGACCTGCGCAAAGGCGAGACCCTCGCGCTGATTGGCGAGTCGGGCTGCGGCAAATCGACCCTCAACCTCGCCCTCATCCGCCAATTGCCCTCGACCGGCAACATCGACGGCGGGCAAATCTTGTACACCCGCCCCGATGGGCGCGTGGTCGATGTGGTCGCGATGAGCAAGAACGACCTGCGCCAATTCTTGTGGGCGGACTGCGCGATGGTGTTTCAGGGCGCGCTCAACTCGCTCAACCCCGTGCTGCGCGTGCGCGACCTCGTCTACGACACCGCCCAAGCCCACCACCTCGGCAAGGACGAGGCCAAGCGCCGCGCCTTCGAATTGTTCGAGAAGGTGCGCCTCGACCCCGCCCGCGTCTTCAACGCCTACCCCCACGAGCTTTCGGGCGGGATGCGCCAGCGCGTGCTGTTGGCACTCGC
>JALONY010000174.1 GCA_025454715.1 Anaerolineae bacterium | reverse complement strand
ACTCAGCCCATTTACAGATGCGGCAGGTATATCTCTATCCTAACCCACGCTCAGTCAAGCCTGTTGGGCGCATCCCCACCCATCCCCCTACTCCCCCAACGCGGCGGCCACGGCGCGCAGGTCGGCGGCACAAGCGAGGGGGATAGCGCCCTCGGGCAGGGCGTCGAGTTGGGCGATGAACGCGGGCAGGGCGTCGAGGCTGGCGGGGGGCGGCATATCCGGCGCGCACAGTGCCGCAATCGCGCTCAGCCGCTCAAGCGACGGGGCAGGGGTGAGGATGTCGAATCCGGTGGGGGAGGTGCTGGGTATGGCCAGCCGCCCACCGTAAGGGCTAAAGGCGAATCCAGCACGACCATAGCGCCCGATGCCGTCAATCGGATATGACGCTAAGACAGTTTTTGAGTTGACATCATAGATGTTCAAGATGTCGTCTTCACTGAGAACCCCCAACATTGTTCCATCGGGGCTCCATGACAGGCCGACGATGGTGCCAAAATCGGACTCTATTTCCCATAACATCGTATTTGTGCGCGTATCAAACAAATAGAGACGTGCTTTGTCACGTAGGCCTGTTAACACACTGGTATAGGCCATCGTCCCGACCGCAATAAATCGGCCATCGACATCATAGGCCATCTGATTCACCCATGTGGCAATAATGGGTTTTTTCGTTGTCTCTGTCGCTCCCAAGGGAATTATGAACAGGCCTGATTGTGTCCCGGCAGCCAAACTTAAATTATCTGGTGTAAATTCCACGTCTTGTAGAAAATCCGTGAAAGTGTGTACCTCTAGCGGTTGATAATTCAAGGCATCCCAAACGATAACCTGTTGATCCCAATTGCCACTGCTGACAATCTGCGTCCCGGATCTATTCCAGTCCACGGCTGTAATAGTCGATTGGTGACCTGCCAGATGCGCGATTACAGTGCCGGTTTGGGCGTCAATAACCCATATCGTCCCATCGAAACTCCCCAGCGCCAGCCTCTGGTCATCGGGTGACCATGCCACTGAAGTAAACGACGACTTTGGGGTGATGATAAAGCGATATTCACCGCTCAAGGTATTTATCACACTGGCATAACCGTCGTAATCCGCTGGTTCTGAGGCCTCTTCGGGCTGATTTATCCCGACGACAGCTAAGTAAACACCATCGGAGCTCCATTCGGCTCCTGTAATCTGAGTGCTCTCGGGTGTGATGAACTGGGCTGAGGAGGTCATGGCCAAGCACGAAAACATCATGACACTCATAAGAAACTTTATCAATTTGGTCATCCACCTTTTTTATGACTGAAACGCTGCAAACGATTGGAACGTCGTTTCAAGCAATCAACTCCAGTGCGCCCTAGTCTCCATGCTACCTATAATCATCTGAGTGTGCCCGCCGCATCCCCACCCATCCCCCTACTCCCCCAATGCGGCGGCCACGGCGCGCAGGTCGGCGGCACAAGCGAGGGGGATAGCGCCCTCGGGCGTCTAGCCGAACAACAAAATGCTCGTGAAAATTACAGTAACTTTGTTAAGCACGTCGGCTCCCCAAATGTTTCCGTAATTCACGCGACTTTATACCGTTTTTGGCAATATGGCCACCTATTGGCGAAAATTTGGAACGTTGGGTTAGCTTGGGTGCGCCCAAACTTGGGGAGTCGGGATGACAAAGAAGTGCGGTATGATGCAAAAGGTGTAAAAACACGGTACTGTTCTTTCACGCTAGGTGACCCTGACTCATGACCCTTGACGACAACCCTACCTTCCCACCCAAGCCTCACCTCCCCAACCTGCTCGTCCGCCCCCTTGTGCTCCCCGACCCCGACGATTCCCCCGATGGGCTGGGGTTCCGCGCCACCTTCGCATTCGACATCACCGGCTGCCGCCCACTCTCTGACCCCACGCCGGTCTTACAAGCGTGGCTGGGCGTCTTGGACGGTCTGCGCGTGGCGCAAGATACCGTGCACAACCGGCACGGACTCGAGCTACGTTTGCGCTTGCGCCTGCGCCTCGTCAGCGGCAACACCCCACGAGTCATCATCCTCGGGCACGCCGAGGCGCTGGACGAGCACACAGCCCGACAAGCGGGCGAGACGTGGCTGAAGCTGATGCAATCACAACTCCCATCGCTCAACGTCGGGCTGTTCTTCAAGCCGCTGGATGTCATCCGGCTGATAACCCCCACGGCTCCCGGCATTTTGTCGGTCATGCCGGTCAGGCAAGCCGCGGCGGTCGTCCGGCGCGAGACCAGCTTGTTGCTAGAGGACAGCTCGGTCTACGTCCGCAACGCGCTCTCACGCATGAGCGGTGGTGCCGAGCTTCTGGCGATGATGGCCACCGTGCAACATTTATCGGTCGTGGACGTGCAATGCACCCCGACTGAAATCACGCCCGCCGAGCGCCAAGCAGCCGCAGAGTCGGCGGGCATTTGGTCGCCCTCGGCCAATGACCTGACGCAGATGGATCATCAAAAAGAGATGGCCGAGGCCGCCCGCCGCCAATTCCTGAGCGAGCGCATGACCGGCGCAGGGTCACGCTATACCGACTTCATGACACAGGCCAGCGACGGCCTGTACGAGGTGCGCGTGCAGGTCATTTCGAGCGAACCCAGCGCCGACCTGACCCCGCTGGCGCATCAAGTCGGCAAGACGCTGTTCGGGGTGTTCAAGTACGACGTGGTCGGGCTGGCACCCGCGCTGTGCGACGGGCTGGACGTGCGAAATGTGTGTTACGCGCCGCGCTGGGCGCACAGCCTCGCGCCGATGCCGTTGCGCCGCCTGCGCGATGTCTTCACCCCTGCCGAGGCATTGATGGTCACCAGCCCGCCCTTGCCCACACCGGTCGGGTTGCCCGGCCTCGTCACGCACCGCAGCAAGGTCGCGCCCATGCGTGCCACCCAGCCGCCCCGTGCGGGGGTGGTCATCGGCGATGCGGTCAGGCCAATCCCGCCCTCCCCCGTGCCGGTCGCTATCCCCAGCACCGTCCGCACCCGCCATACCTATCTGGTCGGCAAGACCGGTGTCGGCAAGACCACCGCGCTGGTCAATTTGGCCATCCAAGACATGGCCGCAGGGCACGGGGTGGCCTTCATCGACCCGCACGGCGATGCCGCCCAAGATTTGCTCTTGCGCGTGCCGGAGCATCGCGCCGCAGACGTGATTTATTTCGACATGAGCGATAGCCAACAACCCCTCGGCTTCAACATCATGGGTGCCAAGGACGTGCGCCAGCAAGACAACGTCATCCGCGAGTTCATCGCCTTGCTCATCCAGTTGTACGACCCGCAGCGCATCGGCATCATCGGCCCACGCTTCGAGCAGATGGTGATGGTGGCGATGTCGATCGCGTTCGCGGTGAAGGACGCCACGCTCCACGAGGTCGTGCGCGCCCTATCCGACCGCGACTTCGCCAGAGAAGCGGTCAAATACGTGACGAACCCGGTCGTCCGCACCCTGTATGACAACGTGGTGGCCGAGATGAACAGCAGCACCCGCAGCGAAATCATGGACTGGCTGACCAGCAAGTTTGCCCATTTCTTGGTCGATCAGACCGTGCGGCACGCGGTAACGCGCAGCACCCGCACGCTCGATTTTCGCCAGATTATGGACGAGGGCAAAATTTTGATCGTCAATCTGTCGAAAGGCGCAATTGGGCAGGACAACGCACAGTTCATCGGGTTGTTGCTGTTGCCGCAGTTGCTGTTGGCGGCCTTCACTCGCGCCAATCAAGCTGAGCGAGAGCGGCGCTTGTTTTGCGTGTACGTCGATGAGTTTCACAACTTCAAGACGCCTGCACTCCAGACCGCGCTGGCCGAGGGGCGCAAATATGGCCTGAGCCTGACGCTGGCCAACCAATTCGTCACGCAGGTCGATACCCCAACGCGCCAAGCCATTTTCGGCAATGCGGGCACCATTGGGGTGTTTCGCGTCGGCATAGAGGACGCGCAGGTGATGGAACGTGAGCTCGTGCCGGTCTTTTCGTCGGACGACCTGATGAACCTGCCGTCATACCAGTTGGCCTTGAAGCTGGCGGACACCAATGAGGTCGTCCCGCCGTTTTTGGTCTATACCCGCCCGCTCCCCCTTCCTTTTGACGCCGAAGCCGCTGAGGGGTTGCGCGCCCGCTCTCGGGAGGCGTATGGGATGGAGGCCGAGCAGATCGAGGCCGAAATCCGCGAGCGCTACACGCGCAAGCCAACCCCCGCCGACCCGAATTATGTGCCACAGCCCGAGCCGCCCAAGCCGCCCAAGCCCGGCGGGTTGTTCGAGAGCTTGTTCGGTAGCAAGCCGCCCCCACCCCCGCCGCCGGTAGAGGACGCCCTGATGGGCGATGATAAGCCCGCCGATGTGCCGGTCATCGAGACCGCGCCGCAGATGGCATCGCTGTTCGATGAAGACGACTTCATCGACTTGGAAATGCCGGATGACGCCTCGCCCGATGACGTGCCCGACTCTGCACTCGTTGAGATGATGCGCGACAAGCTGGAAGAGTTACTGGCGGCAGGTGAGCCGAGCGATGAGGAAAATAGGGTAGACCAGCGGGTCGAGACGTTCGATCAAGACGGCCTCGATGACGAGGACGATACCGAGCCCTCCCGCCCCCTCGACGATGTGGACACCTCTAAGGACGACACCGAGCCGACCCGCCCGCATATCGACTTGGGCGACGACGCCACGCTGGACGACGACGAGGACACGGCGCCCTGACCCCCAAAAAGTGTGTTCGCCCGCGCCGCCCGATGCGGGTTATAATCGCGGTTCTGCGTTGGAACACCCCCAAACCCTGTTACGGAGCGATTC
>JALONY010000173.1 GCA_025454715.1 Anaerolineae bacterium | reverse complement strand
ACCGCCGTATTGGTCGGGATGGGGGTGCTGGTCGGCGCGAAGGTCAGGGTTGGCGCGGGGGTGCTGGTCGGGAAGACGAACGCGGTCGGCGGGACGCTGGTGGGCAACGGGATGAACTGCCCGGGCGTCGGGGCGAGCGGTTGGGTCGAGGTGGCAAACAGCGGGATGGTCTGCGTCAGGGTCGGGGTGATGCTGCCTTGCAGCCCACCGATCGGGGTGACGGTAGGGGGAGGGGTTTCGGTGGCGGCGCGGGTGGCTTGCGGCGCGGTGCCCCACAAGAAAAAGCCGATACAGTAAAACGGCAACGTCAGACCGATGACGCCAATCAAGATAATGCGGACGATTTGACGGCGGCGGGTGAGCGCGGAAGCGGCATCCAGCATGGTTTGCCCCAGAAGTGTCCCGATAAGTTCAGCCGTTAGTGTACCACACAATTCGGGGCGGGATGGTTTAGCCGCCCTCGCGCCCGCCTTGCGTCAGCAACATCCCGACCCGCCCGATGGCCACGTTGACCGCCAATTTGACCTGTCGGCGCAGCGGCACCCCGCCACGGGTGCGGGCACGGTGCAACGCCACACTGCTGACCATCCAGCGCGTCGCGAAGCTGTAAAAGCGGCGCGAGTAGCGCCCTCCGACCGTCAGGTCGCGGTCGGTGCGGGCGTCCCACGGCTTATCGGTCAAAATGCGCGACTCGACCTCGGTATAGAACGGCGTGCCTTTGATGGGGTAAGCGACGGTGGTCAAGAAGATGTCGGGGTTGGAAATCTTGAGGTGGCGGGTGGTCTCCTCGATGTCCTCGACCGTCTCGCCCGGGTAGCCCAGCATGATGAACATGCCGGCCTCGATGCCGTATTGTTGCAGCAGGTGGGTCTTGGCGCGCACGTCGGCGGCATCGACGCGCCTGTCCATCGCGTCCAGCACGCGCTGGCTGCCGGACTCGCTGCCGTTCCACAACCGGAAACAGCCCATCTCGGCCAGCAATGCGACGATCGGCTCGGTCAGGCGGTCGGCGCGGCTGATGCACTCGAACGGGATGCGGACGCCCCGCGCTTGGAGCGCGTCGGCATAGGCGCGCAACCAGCGGTGGTTGATGGCGAACACATCATCGGCGTACCAAATCAAATCGGGGTCGTAGGCCTCTTTGAGGTGCAACAGCTCGGCGGCGGCGTCTTCGGGGGTGCGGCGGCGGTGGCTGTTGCCGTACACGCTGTGGCTACACCACCGGCAGGTATAGGGGCAACCGCGCGCGTGGATGACGCTCATCGACGCCCTGCCGTGGTGGGTCTTCCACGTGTTCAGGTAGGCGCGGATGTCGATGGCCTCGCGGTCGGGCCACGGCAATGCCGACAGGTCTTTAATCATCTCGCGGGCGGGCGTCTCGACCAGTTGGCCGTCATCGCCCAAAAAGGCGATACCGGCGATGTCGTGCAGGTCGCGCCGCCCGTGGGCGATGAGCGAGGCCGACAGCGCCTCCATCGTCAACTCGCCCTCACCGACCACAATCACGTCCGCGCCCGCCTCGAGGTAGTCTTTGGCGTAATACGGTGGCTCGGGGCCGCCCAAGACCACCCACGCGCCGGATTCTTTGGCCATTTGGACGACCTTGAGGGCGTTGAACTTGGTCATCAGGTTGACGTACACGCCGACCACGCTGGGCTGGGTGCGCGCCAACGCGCTGGGAAAATCGGCGAGGGATTGGAAGGTTCCATCGAACACCTCGACGCTGAACCCTTGCCGCTTGAGGTAAGCCGACAGCGACAAGACGCCCAACGGCGGGTAGGGCTTCATGACTTGCCGCTCGTGCGGGTCATCGGCGAGGACGTAAGCGTGAACGAGGAGGATATCGGTCATCGGGTGGCGCTTCCTGTAGATGAGATGCGGGCGATGGGTGGGTGAGGGGTGCCCCTCCCCGAATACGATGAGCATAAGCCCATCGACAGTATAACGCATCCCCGCAGTGCGCGCAGGGTGGGTGGCCATATCGCCCTAGCGGTTTGGCCACGGGCACATGGTCATCAAACCACACCACCCCCACAGCTCACCTTACAAACCCTCACCGGAACCCTAACAACCGCCTAACGAAATTGTAACACCGAGAAATATCGCTTAACGTGCGGAACTGTTAGAATAGGAGACAGGGAGTACATAGGCATGATTCAACTGGGCAAACAGCTACGCGCATACGAAATCCGTGACCAGATTGGCGCGGGTGGGTTCGGGGTGGTTTACCGCGCCTTCCAGCCGGTGATTGGGCGCGAGGTGGCCATCAAGGTCATCTTGCCCGAGCACGCCAACCAGCCCGACTTCGTGCGGCGGTTCGAGAGCGAGGCGCAATTGGTGGCGCGCCTCGAGCACCCGCACATCGTGCCGCTGTACGACTATTGGCGCGACCCCGACGGCGCGTACTTGGTCATGCGCTACATCCGCGGGGGCAGCCTCGGTGCCGCGCTCAAGCGTGACGGGGCGTGGACTCTGGAGCGGGCGGCGACCTTGCTCGACCAGATTGCCTCGGCTTTGGCATTGGCGCACCGCGTGGGCGTGGTACACCGCGACATCAAGCCCGACAATATTTTGCTGGACGAGGACGGCAACGCCTACCTGACCGATTTCGGCATCGCCAAGCGCGCCCAGTCCGAGAGCGAAGACGATATGACCAGCGGCACGCTGGCCTACATCGCCCCCGAACAGCTCAGCGGCGACCCCGCCGTGCCCGCCTCTGACCAATATGCTTTGGCGCTGGTGATTGCCGAGCTGGTGGTGGGCAAGCACGTCTACAGCGACATGACGATGAGCGAGATGATCAACAAGCATCTCTACGAGCCGTTGCCCGACCTGCGCGCCCTGCGCGTGGCCTTGCCCGACGGCGTGAACGATGTCTTGTTCAAGGCGGCTTCTAAGACCGCCGAGGCGCGCTACCCCGATGTGTTGTCGTTTGCGGCGGCCTTCCGGCGTGCCGCGCTGGGGCGCGACGCCACGGCGGAATTTCCGGCCATCAGCATCGACCTCGACCGTGTGGTCAACCCGTACAAGGGCTTGCGCCCGTTCCAACAAGGCGACTCGGGCGATTTTTATGGCCGCGAGTCGCTGACCAACCGCCTGTTGGCGCGCATGGGCGAAGAGATGATCGGGCGTAATTTCTTGGCGGTGGTCGGTGCCAGCGGCTCCGGCAAATCGAGCGTGGTCAAGGCCGGTTTAATCCCGACCTTGCGCGGCGGGGCACTCCCCGGCTCCGAGGCGTGGTACATCGCCGAGATGACGCCCGGGATGAACCCCTTGCGCGAGCTGGAGACCACCTTGTTGGGCATCGCCCAAAAGCCGGTCAGCGGGCTGGGCGTAACGCTACGCAGCGGCCCCGCGGGGTTGCTCAAGGCCGCCTATGCCGTCTTGCCGCCCGATAGCCAGTTGGTCTTGGTCATTGACCAATTCGAAGAAGCGTTCACGATGGCTCCCGACGCCGATTGTGCCCGCTTGCTGAGCTTGATTGCCAACGCCACCGAAGACCCCAACGAGCGCTTGCGCGTCATCGTGACGTTGCGCGCCGACTTCCTCGACCGACCGCTGACCATGCCGCAGTTCGGCGATTTGTTGCGCCGCCGGATTGAGTTCGTCTTGCCGATGACCTCGTCCGAGCTGGAGCGCGCCATCGCGGGCCCCATCGAGCAAATCGGCCTCGAGGTTGACCCCGCGCTGGTCGAGCGCATCGCCTCGGACATCAACGAAGAGCCGGGCGCGTTGCCGCTGATGCAATACGCGCTGACCGAGGTTTTCGAGCGGCGTAGCGGGCGGGTGCTCAGCTTGTCGGCCTACGAGCGAATCGGCGGCGTGACCGGCGCGTTGGCGCGGCGCGCCGATGAGGTGTACGAGGCGTTGGACGACGCGGGCAAGGCCGCCGCCCGCCAGATATTCTTGCGCTTGCTGACGCTGGGCGAGGGCAAGGAAGACACCCGCCGCCGCACCCCGCTCTCCGAGCTGGTGGCGGTGGTGCCCGACCCGCGCCTGCGCCAAACCACCCTCGACTCGTTCACCCGCGCTCGCCTCGTCACGTTCGACCAAGACCAGCTCACCCGTGAGCCGGTGGTCGAGGTGGCGCACGAGGCGCTCATCCGCGAGTGGCGGCGCTTGCGCGGGTGGCTGGACGACTCGCGGGCGGATGTGCGCCAGCAGCGCCAATTGGCCACCGCCGCGCAAGAGTGGGTGTTCTCGCGGCGGGATGACAGTTACGTGCTGGCAGGGGCACGCCTCGCCCAATTCGAGGAGTGGGCGGCCAATACCGACCTCGCCCTGACGGTGGCTGAGCGCGATTTCTTGGCCGCCAGCATCGCAGAGCGCCAGCGCCGCGAGGACGCCGAGGCCATCCGGCGGGCGCGTGAGGCCGCGCTAGAGGCGCGCTCGAAGCTGGTTGCCCGCGTGCTGGCGGGGGTATTCGCGGTGGCGGCGTTGGTCTCGGTGGTGTTGTTCGTGGCCGCCTTGCGCGCCCGCGAGGCCGCGGAGCGCAACGCCATCCGCGCCGAGGAAAATTTCGTGCGTGCCGAGTCGTTGCGGCTGGCCAGCGCCGCCAATGTTTTGCTGTATGGTCAAGAGGCCAACGCCGAGACCGGCGCGTTGCTGGCGGTGCGCTCCTTGGCGTCCGGTTACTCGACCGAGGCCGACGCCGCGCTCGTCCAAGCGGTGGCCGTCTCGCCCGATGCCAGCCGCATCGCGTCCGGCTCACAAGACGGTTGGCTGACCGTGTTCGACGCGGCCAGCGGCCAGAAGCAATGGGGGTATGCCGGGCGCGCCAGCATCCTCGAAATCGCGTTCAGCCCCGACGGTCAGCACGTCGCATTGGCGCCCTCCTCATCGCCGCCGACGAGTTGGGCGTGTTCACGACGTGGGACATCACCAGCGGCGCGCTGGTCAACGAGGCGCGGGTCGATTTGCAAGATACCGCCTACGACCTCGAGTTGTTGCCGGACGGCACGGCCTTGGTCGCCAGCTACTTCCAAGCCCCCCTGCTCGATTTGACCAGTGGTGAGGTGTTGCGGACATACGACTCGCTCAACACCGGCATCACCGGTGTAGCAGCGGGCGGCGGTCTGTTGATGACCGCCAGCCAGACCGGCATCGCCCGCGTCTGGGACATCGAGAGCGGCGAGGAATTGCTGACCCTGACCAACCACACCAGCAGTGTGTATGACGGCGCGTTTTGGCCGGACGGCACCGGCTTGGCCACCATCAGCGCCGATGGCACGTTGCGCCTGTGGGACTTGACCACCGGCGCGGAGACCCGCCGCCT
>JALONY010000172.1 GCA_025454715.1 Anaerolineae bacterium | reverse complement strand
GTCATCGGCTTGGGCTGCAACAATTTCGGCGGGCGCTTGCCCGAATATGCCGCCTCGGAGCGCGTGTTGCACGCCGCGCTCGACGCAGGAATCAATTTCTTCGATACCGCCGACATCTATGGCGGCACGCGCAGCGAGGAACACGTCGGGCGCGCCCTCAAGCACCGCCGTAGCGAGGTCATCATCGCCACCAAGTTCGGCTTGCCCATCGACGAGGCGCGCAAGGGCGGCGCCGCCCCCGCTTACATCCGCCAAATGGTCGAGGACAGCCTACGCCGCCTCGACACCGAGACCATCGACCTCTACCAACTGCACACCCCCGACCCGAACACCCCGATTGCCGACACGCTGGCAACCCTCAACGACCTCGTGAAAGAGGGCAAGGTGCGCGAAATCGGCTGTTCCAACTTCACGGTCGAGCAACTGCGCGAGGCCGACCTCGCACGCCAAGGCGGTGCGCGCTTCGTCAGCGTCCAAAACCACTACAACCTGTTTTATGCCCAGCCAGAGCAAGCGGTCTTGGAAGAATGCGTGCGCACCCAGACCGGCTATCTGCCGTACTTCCCGCTGGCACGCGGCCTGCTGACCGGCAAATATCGCCAAGGGCAACCCCTGCCCGAAAGCGCCCGCGTGCAGGGCATGTTGTCGTCCGGCGACTACCTGACCGAGGCCAACCTATCGCGGGTCGAGGCGTTGCTGGCCTATGCCGAGGCGCGGGGCTACACCCTGCTCGACCTCGCCTTTGCGTGGCTGGTCTATCAACCGGCCATTGCGTCGGTCATCGCCGGTGCCATGTCGCCAGAGCAAATCGCCCAAAACGTCGCCACCCTGCGCTGGCAGATGACCGAGGCCGAATTTGGCGAGGTCAACGCGCTGGTCGGGCTGTAACGCTCACAGCAACAGCGCCAGCTCGGGCACTTGCTCGGCCAGCACGCCGATGAAGGCGCGCTGCACCAGCGTGAACGGCTGGCGCTTGTCCCACACCATCAGCAACGGGCGGGTCATGCTCACCCCATCGATGGCCAAGCAACGCAGTTCGCCCCGCTCGGCCTCGCGCTCGATGGCGTAATCGGGCAACACCGACACCCCCATCCCATTCAAGACCGCATATTTGACCGCGCCCGGGCTGTCCAGTTCGGCGGTGGCGCGCAACGTCACGCCGTGTTGCCCCAAGGCACCCTCCAGCCAGCGGCGGGCGCGGCTGGTCGGCTGGCGGTGGATGAAGGCTTGACCCTTCAGCTCAGACGGGCTGATGCTGGTACGCCCCGCCCATGGGTGCGTCGGCGGCACCACCACCCGATAACACACCTCACGCACGCGCACCCGCCCCAGCGCCTCTTGCGCCAAACCGTCGGTATCGCCCTCCAAAAAGCCCAGATGCACCCGCCCGTTCAGCACATCGCGCACCACCTCGTGCGTCAGCATGGTTTGCATGTTGACCGTCAGGTTGGGGCGCGCTTGCCGCAGCGGGATGAGCCACGACGGCAACAAATACACGCTGACGCCGGGCGTGGCCGCCACGTCGAGTTGGGGGGCGGCCTGTGTGTCCAGTTGCCCAATCGCCAGCTCCGCCTCGCCCAACAACGCCTGCACCTTGCCGACGTAGCCGTACAGCACCTCGCCCGCCGCCGTCGGGCGGATGCCGCGTGAGGTGCGCTCGAACAAGCGCGCCCCCAGCGCCGCCTCGAGGTCGTGGATGTGCTGGCTGACCACCGATTGCGCCAGATACAGCGACTGGGCGGCACGGTTGAAACTACCGTGTTCATACACGATTCGAAACAGCTTGAGCTTGTGCAACGTGAGCATTTATGAGCGCTATCTGTTTTTACGATAACCAACTATCGGGGCTTGTGGCCTACAGCCATACCACACAAGCCCGCTACGATGAACAGTGTCCCATAAAAACATAAGGCGATACTGAACGGCTTTTAGCGGCATCTTGAGGGAGAATGCAGCCATGGAAACCCGTACACACATGATTGATATTTTGGTGATTGGTGCCGGTGCGGCGGGCATCCGTGCGGCGATTGCGGCGCACGAGGCTGGCCAAAAGGTGCTGGTCATCGGCAAGAGCATCAAGCGTGACGCCCACACCGTCTTGGCGGCGGGTGGCATCAACGCGGTGCTGGGCACGGTTGACCCGCAAGATAGCTGGCAACAGCACTTCGCCGACACGTTCATCGAGAGCTACAACCTCGCCGACCCGCGCACGGTCGAGCTGATGGTGAAAGAAGCCCCGCGTGCCATTGCCGAGCTGGAGTCCTACGGGATGCCGTTCGCCCGCACCGCCGAGGGCAAAATCGATCAGCGCTACTTCGGCGCGCACAAATACCGCCGCACCTGCTATGTCGGCGACTCGACCGGTCGGGCGGTGCTGTACGCCCTCGCCGACCGCGCCGACGCGCTGGGCATCACGGTGCTGGAGCATCAATACGTCACGCGCCTGCTGGTCGAGGGTGGGGTGTGCTTCGGCGCGCTGGCCTTCGACATCAACACGGGTGAGCGCACCGCGTTCTTGGCCGCCTCGACCGTTCTGGCGACCGGCGGGCACACCCGCCTGTGGCGGCGCAGTTCATCGCGTGCCGACGAGAACACCGGCGACGGCATGGCGCTGGCCTTGCGGGCGGGCGCGCAACTGTCGGACATGGAGCTGGTGCAGTTCCACCCGACCGGCATGGTCGCGCCCGAGTCGATGGTCGGCACGTTGGTGACCGAGGCTGTGCGCGGTGAGGGCGGGCGCTTGTACAACGCGCTGGGCGAGCGCTTCATGGAAAAGTACGACCCCGAGCGCATGGAGCTCTCGACCCGTGACCGCGTGGCGCTGGCCAACTATACCGAAATCATCGAGGGGCGCGGCGGCCCCAACGGCGGCATCTTCCTCGACATCAGCCACCGCACCAAAGAGTACATCCTGCAAAAGCTTCCGCGCATGTACCAGCAGTTCATGGACGCGCAAAACCTCGACATCAGCCAAAAGCCGATGGAAGTGGCGCCGACCGCGCACTACAGCATGGGCGGTGTGGTGGTCGAGCCCGACACCCACGGCACCCCGATTGCCGGCCTGTACGCCGCTGGCGAGGTGACCAGCGGCCTGCACGGTGCCAACCGCCTCGGCGGCAACTCGCTGGCCGAGACGGTCGTCTTTGGCCGCCGCGCCGGTGAGGCCGCCACGGCCTATGCTCAGCGCAACCCCGCCGCCCGCCCCGCCAACGCCTTGATTGACGCGGCGAGCGACGAGCTGAGCGCGGTCATCCGCACCGGCACCGAACACGGGCGCGCCCTCGAGCGTGACCTGCGCGAGGTGATGTGGGAGCACTGCGGCGTGGTGCGCGATGAGCGCCGCCTGACCACCGGCATCGCCAAGCTGCAAGCGCTGGCCGAGCGCGTCGAGCGCATGAACGTGCAGCCCAACAACGACGATGGGTTCCGGTCGCTGGCGCTGGCCATGGACTTGCGCGCCGCGCTGGTCACGTCCGAGGCCACCATGCGCGGGGCGTTGCTGCGCCGCGAGAGCCGTGGGGCGCACCAGCGCTACGACTACCCCGAGCTGGACAACGCCCTGACCGCCAATATCTTGATTAGCTTGAACGCCAACGGTCAACAAGCCGTGACCACCAAGCCGGTCGATGCCGTCTCGGAAGAACTGCACGGCTACTTGGCCGAGGCGCAAATCGCGCTGGAAGGCCGCCTGCTGGAATAAATTCCGGCGCCGCATACCCCGTACATACCCTCGCGCCCCCGCCGGACTCCCGACGGGGGCGCGTTGCATCGGGCGACACATCGGCGCGTTTTGCGCTTTCGTCCTACACTGACGGCTGTCGTAAAGAGTCAAAAAAGGATAAGAAACGGAATGAACCTAGACAGCATCCAGTTGGGCAAGGCGTTCTCTTTGATGGTCAAGACCGCGCCGATTTTGTTGGTGCGCTTGGGGGTGAGCGTCGTATTTTGGCTCGCCATCGTCCTCTATTTGGCCATCACCGGCGGGGTCTCTTACCTGATTGGGCAAGCCATCGACTGGCTGGGCGTTGTGGTCTTCCTCATCGCGCTGGTTGGCATCGCCCCGCTCTACCAGCTTGCCTATCGCTATGTGTTCTACATCATCAAGGCCGCGCACATCGCGGTCATCAGCGAGCTGTTGGTCAACGGCAAACTGCCCGACGGCGTCGGCCAATTGGCATGGGGGCGGCAGCGCGTCACCGAGCGCTTTGGCGAGACCAACATCATGTTCGTCATCGACGAACTGGTGACCGGTGTCATCAATGCGTTCACATGGACGGTCTACAGCATCACCTCATGGTTGCCGCTGGGCGAGACCGCGCAAGGCTTGGCCAACGTCATCAACACCGTGATTCGTTTCGCGCTGGGCAGCATCGACGAAGCCATCTTGGCGCGCCGTTTCTATGCCACCACCAGCAACGATAGCCCATGGGTCAACGCCCGCGATGGCCTCGTCCTCTACGCGATGGCATGGAAGCCCATCTTGACCAACGCCGTCGCGTTGATGATGCTGAGCTATGTGCCGTTCTTGGTCGCCCTGCTCATCTTCAGCGCCCCGATTGGGTTCATCGTGTCGCTGTTCGGCTCTGGGCAGGCCGCAGGCTGGACGATCATCGCCATCCTCGCCTTCGCGTGGCTGATGAAGGTCGCGGTCGGTGACGCTTTCACGATGGCCGCCATCATCGCCTCGTATCACCGCGAGACGGCCACCCTCCAACCCAACCCCGAAATGGCCGCCAAGCTGGACGCCGCCAGCGACAAATTCAACGAAATCAAGCAACGTGCCGCCGAGGC
>JALONY010000171.1 GCA_025454715.1 Anaerolineae bacterium | reverse complement strand
ATCCCGCGCCCGGTGGCCGAGAAGATGGTCATCGAGGGCTTCTTCGACGAGTTGCTGCAACGCATCCCGTTCGAGGCGGTGCGCGAGCGCTTGCAAGCCGAAATCGAGGCTAAAATCGTCGGCGCGGCTGGGCTGAACTGACCGAAAGGGGTGCATGGATGGCGGATTACGTGACTGTGGCGCAGGTCGATGAACTGCCCGCCGGTGAGCGGCTGGTGGTCGAAATCAACCGGAAATGGGTGGCGGTGTTCAACGTCGGCGGGGAATTTTATGCCGTGCAGGACATCTGCTCGCACGATGAGGGTGAATTGGCCGAGGGCGAATTGCACGGGTGCGAGATTGCGTGCCCGCGACATGGGGCACGGTTCGACATCCGCACCGGTAAGGTCTTGAGCGCACCGGCATTCGTCGATATACCGGCGTTCGATGTGCGTGTGGTCGATGGGCTGGTTCAGGTGGCGACGCGCAAGCGTTAACCCGACCACGCTAAGAAATGATGAAGAACGCCCAGCATCACGCTGGGCGTTTTGGCGTTTGGGGTACAATGAGCGCGTTTCTTGAGGCTTTTTGGAGGGTGACAGATGACCTTGGACGAGTTGTATCAGGTGCACGGCACATTGGTGTTTGGGCATCGGGGGGCGTGTGCCTACACGCCCGAAAACACGATACCGTCGTTTTTGCAGGCGCTGGAGATGGGGGCGCACGGGGTGGAGCTGGACGTGCACCTGAGCAAAGACGGGGTGCCGGTCGTCATCCATGATTTTAGCCTCGAGAAGACGACCAATGGGACGGGGTTGGTGGTCGAGAAGACGTTGGACGAGCTGAAAGCGTTGGATGCGGGCATTCATAAGGGTGCGGCGTTCGCAGGGACGCGCATCCCGACCTTGGATGAGGTGTTCGAGGCGTTGGGCGGGCGCATCGCGGTCAATGTCGAGGTCAAGGCCGATACCGATGGGATTGAGCAGGTGGTGGCCGAATGTATCGCACGGCACGGCATGAATGATTTGGTGATTATTTCGTCGTTCAAGCCGACGGTGCTACGGCGGTTCGCCGACACGCAACCGCATTTGAAGCTGGGGTTTTTGATTGACCCGACCGAGCCGCAAGAGGTGAACTCGATTTATATGTCGGCGGTCAAGCATCATGCGCGCCACCCGTTTTATATGACGATTGACCGTGCGTATGTGCGCGTGGCACACCAGTTCGGTTATCGGGTCAACACATGGACGGTCAATGACCCCGATCATGCCATCAACTTGGCCGAGATGGGCGTGGATTGCGTCATGAGCGATATGCCGGACGTGATGCTCAAAGCCTTGGGACATCGGGATTAGGCACCGTGGCGGCGATGTGGCGGCGGTTCGTCCGCTTTGGGTTTCGGGTGTTGTACCGCGAAATGGCATGGACGTATGACCTCGTGAGCTGGTTGGTGAGCGGCGGGGAATGGCGTGCGTGGACGCATACCGCACTGGCGGTTGTCCAACCGAAAACGGGCGAGCGGGTTATGGAAGTGGCGCACGGGACAGGCCACCTGCTGGTTGCGTTGCAATCGATGGGTGTCGAGGCGTGGGGTGTCGATTATTCGGCGCAGATGGGGCGCATCGCACGCCAACGGACGGGTGGACGGGTTGGTTTGGCGCGGGCGATGGGGGAGGCGTTGCCGTTTGGCGACGCGGTGTTTGATGGGTTGGTGTGCACGTTTCCCAGCGATTTCGTTTTACGGCCAGAGACGTTGCGCGAGTTCCGGCGGGTGCTCAGGCCGGAGGGGCGCGGGGCGATCGTGCTGCACGGGGTGCGGACACGTGGCGGGATTTGGATGCGCGCCATGGACGGCTTGTTTCGGGTGACGGGTCAAGGCCACGTTATCGCCCCAGAAAGGCCGTCAGACGCCGCGATACAGGCGCGTTATGGGTGGGTGGTCGAAAAGCTGCGTTTAGCGGGCTTGACGGGCGAAATGCGCGTGATTGAAACCGCGAGGGGATATGCCCTCGTTTTGGGGTTTAGGCCTGCTGGGGCATAATCGATTCTGATGTGCGTATAATGTGTCTTGCGTATGCTAATGTGCATGAAATGCCTTGAGGAGGAAAGGTCACCATGTTCTTCGATCCTGCTTACATGATTTTCGTGGCGTTGCCGACATTGGTCTTGTCGGGGTTGGCGCAGTGGTATGTGCGCTCGTCGTACAACCACTGGCTGAAACAGCGCAACACGATGGGTTTGAGCGGTGCGGAAGTCGCGCAGCGCATCATGCGCGCCGCGCCCGAACTGCGGACGGTACGGCTGGAAGGCACGCCGGGCGAATTGAGCGACCACTTCGACCCGCGTGGTAACATCGTGCGGATGTCGCCGTCGATCGCTCAGCAGCCTTCGGTCGCGTCGATGGCGATTGTGGCGCATGAGCTGGGGCACGCCCAGCAGTATGCCGAAAAGTCGGCACTGATTGCCGTGCGTCAGTTTTTGCTCCCTGCGGTGCAGCTCAGCCCGAACATTGCCTATGGGCTCATCCTGTTCGGTTTGTTCACGCAGGCGACCGGCTTGTTGTGGCTGGGGATTTTGGTGTTCGGCCTGTCGGTGGTGTTCATGGTCTTGACGCTACCGGTTGAAATCGACGCCAGCCGTCGTGGTTTGGCGTTGTTGCGGCAGGCGGGTTTGATGCAGACCGACAGCGATAGTGGCGGCTCACGGCAGGTGCTGACGGCGGCGGCGCTGACTTATATCGCTGCGGCGGTGTCGAGCGTGCTGACCTTGCTGTATTACGTGATGCTGGCGCAACGTAGCAGCAGCAACGATTAGCGCGTCGGCTAAAAGCCGAGTCGTGATAGACGATACAGACCGGCGTGAGCGCCCTCATGCCGGTCTGTTTTTTTGCCTTATTTAATTCGCATAGTCAATCTTTGAACAGGGCTGGGAGCGCCCGCCTTTCTATTTTGCCTGAGGCTGTTTGCGGTAGGGCTTCAAGGGTGCGATAGCGACGGGGTAGCTTGTACCCCGCGAGTGATTGGCGTAGGAATACATCGAGAGCTTGGATGTCGAGGGTTGCAGTGGGCTGTAAAACAAGCACTGCGGCCACTTGTTGCCCCCATTCGGGGTGGGGGAGGCCAACAACGGCGGCATCAGCGATGGATGGGTGTTGTTTGAGGGCGGCTTCGACCTCAGCGGGATAGACATTTTCACCGCCAGAGACGATCAGGTCGCTACGGCGTTGGACGATGAACAGGTCACCTTCGGGGTCGAGGTAACCGAGATCGCCGGTATCGAGCCAGCCGTCGTTGATGGCCTTTGCGGTCGCTTCGGGGTTATCGACATAGCGGGTCATCAGGGTGGGGGTGTTGACGTGAATGGCTCCGACTTGACCCGTGGGGGCTTCGCCTCCAGCGTCGTCTAACACCCTAATTTGGGCAAAGGGTAATGGTTTGCCAACTGAGGCGGGCTTGAGGCGCGTTTGAGCGGGGAGCTGTGTGCAAACCTGCGAGGCTGCCTCGGTGAGGCCGTAGGTGGTTGCGATGGGAAAACCGGCGGCCTCGGCACGCTGAACCAAATCAGGGGTGGCGGCTGCACCACCCAGCAAGACCAAGCGGAGGTGGGGTGGGGGAGTGGTACGCGAGGCAATTAGGCGGTAAACCATGGTTGGGACGAACGACGCCAACGTAACGGCCTGATGATCGAGGGCGTGATTGACTTGAGCGATGTCGAAAGAAGGGAGTAAGACAACGGTGATGCCGTAAAGCGCTGCGCGCATGATGATGGAGAGGCCGCCGATATGGTATAGCGGGAGGGTGCATAGCCAACGGTCGTCGGGGGTGTGGCCGATGCGAAGCGCCGAGGCGATGGCGCTGTGATATAGCGCTCCAAGTGACAACTCGGCCAGCTTGGGCTTGCCGCTGGTGCCAGAGGTAAATAAACAGGCGAAAGGTTGTGAGGGTTGATTTAATGATAAATTCGCATAGTCATTAGAAAAAACACCAGTTTCAGCTTTCAGCCCCAGAGTTGACCCTGAGATGACCTGATCACAAAACTGCTGCTGATAGGCCAACTCCGACGCTGAAAGCCGCGTGTTCAAGGGAACAACCACAGCGTTCATGCGTCGCAAAGCATGGATATACACCACATATTCCAGACCTGAAGACAACAAAAGACCGACCCGCTGATAAGGGCGAATACCTTGTGCAATGAGACGAGGCAAGGCGGAATTGACCAACATATCCAGCTCGATATAGCTCACCTCGGCATCAGGCAAAACCACGGCAGGGTGGTTCGGGCGTTGCAAAGCCGACATCTTCAGCCAATCCATCACATCACCTCCGGTTTTTGACCATACGAAAAGGGCGCACCCAGCGGCACGCCCTAAAATCACCCCAAAATCGTCATGCCAAATCGGTCATGAACGCCAAGGGTACTTCTTGAAATCAGGCTTACGCTTCTCGAGGAAGGCGTTTTTGCCTTCACTCCCTTCCTCGGTCATGTAATACAGCATGGTGGCATCGCCAGCGATGACCTGCAGGCCGGTCTGGCCATCCATATCGGCATTCATGGCGGCCTTGAGGAAGCGGATGGCGATGGGGCTTTTCTCGAGGATTTCTTGTGCCCATTGAACGCCTTCGGCCTCAAGCTGCTCGACCGGCACGACCTTATTCACCAAGCCCATCTCGAGGGCTTCGGCTGCATCGTATTGGCGGCAGAGGTACCAGATTTCACGCGCCTTCTTTTGGCCGATGATGCGCGCCAACGTGGCAGAACCATACCCTGCATCGAAACTGCCGACCTTGGGACCCGTTTGGCCGAAAATGGCGTT
>JALONY010000170.1 GCA_025454715.1 Anaerolineae bacterium | reverse complement strand
GGCGCGGCGGCGCGCAACGCCTCGACCGAGTCGAAGCCGGTGGTGACCACCGCCACGCGGTAGCCCGACGCCCGCGCACACTCGACATCGCTGACCGTGTCGCCAATCACCCACACCTGCTCCGGCGTGAACACCCGACCGGTCACGGCCTCGGCGCGGCGCACCGCCAACGGTGGCAGGTCGTTGCGGCTGACCGACTCGTGGCCGTAGGCCGCCGCGATGAACCACGCGGGGTCATAGCCCGCCGCCCGCAGCTTGACCGGCACGGTGGCCTGCACGTTGCCGGTCACCAAGCCGTGCGCCAGCTCGGGGCGGGCGCGAAACGCCGTCAGCGCCTCCATCGCGCCCGGCAGCGGTTGCACGTTGTATTGGCCGATGATGGCCTGCATGTGGCGGGCTTTGGCGTGCATGTACGGCTCCAAGCGCTCGGCCACCGTCTCGGGCGTGACGCCGTGCGGCGTCAAGAGTTCCAGCAAGCTCTGCCAATCGGTCTTGCCGCCGAAATAATGATGGTCTACGCTGTCCTCGACCCCGTATACCTCGCGGATGGCCAGCGACGTGACCGCCTTCCCCAAGCCTTTTCCGCGCAGCAATGTGCCGTCGATGTCCCACAAGATGAGCATGTCGTGTCCTTTTTTCTCTGTAGGGACGTGGCCTGCCACGTCCGGCCTGCCGCGCCCATGTTGGGTTGAGGGAGCGCTAGACGACCGCCATCAGGCGCGCCAGCCGCTTCAAATAGCCGTCGTCGTCCAACGGGTCGTACTGTGGGCGCAGGTGCTTGTCGATGAAATAGGCCGCGATGTCGGGCTTGGCGGTCATCAGCCCTTGCCCCAGCTCCCAGTGCGCCTCGGACAGCAACAACACCCCTTGCGCGGCCAACGCATAGGCATCGGCGAGGCGGCGGGCGTGGGCGGCCTGCGACTCCTGCGGGAGCGCCGACAACCGCGCCAACAACGTATGCGCCCGCCCGATGGCTTGCTCGGCTTGGGCGCGCCCGTCTTGCAGCGCCTCATGCGTAACCTCGGCCAGCAAGCCGTGTAGCCAGCGCCCGAACGGTTCGTGCAGCCCATAGCGGGCGATGTCGCGCAGCACCTGTAGGCACAACACGTTGTGCGTGCCCTCCCAGCTCTCCAGCACCACCATATCGCGATACAGGCGCGGCAAGATGCTGAACGACTCGATGGCACCGTTGCCGCCCAAGACCTCGATGGCGCGATGCACCACCTCGGTGCCGCGCACGCTGGTGATGTACTTGTTGAGGTTGACCAGCATCCGGTACACGGCGCGCTGGTCGTCGTTGGCCTCGCCCAGCTCAATGCGGTCGAGCAGGTGCGCGAGGGCGAACGACGAGGCGACCGCCGCCGCGGACTCGGTCAGGCAATCGGCCACCGCCTCTTGCACCAGCGGGTAAGCCGCCAGCACCTGCCCGAACGCCCGCCGGTTGCAGGCATAGGCGCTGGCCTCGATGTGGGCGCGCCGCATCACGCCCGCGCAACTGACCGCGTTGAGCAAGCGCGAGGTGTTGAGCACCCATTCGACCGTCAGCTTGAAGCCGCCGTCCAGCGCGCCCAGCGGGTAAGCCAGCGCCCCGACGAAATCGACCTCGGCGCTGGCCAATGTGCGCGTGCCGAGCTTGTCCTTCAGGCGGCGCAGGTGAAACCCGTTGACCGTGCCGTCATCGAGGCGGCGCGGCACGATGAACGCGCCCAAGCCCCGCGTGCCCTCCGGCGCACCGTGCGGGCGCGCCATGACCAAGA
Source organism: Anaerolineae bacterium (assembly GCA_025454715.1). Classification (GTDB taxonomy): domain Bacteria; phylum Chloroflexota; class Anaerolineae; order Aggregatilineales; family Phototrophicaceae; genus Flexicrinis. The sequence goes on along the minus strand of JALONY010000170.1, from coordinate 3,042 downwards.
ACTGGTCGGCGTTGATGTTGCTACAAAACCACTTCTCGCCGGTCAAGCGCCATGTGCCGTCGGGGTCTTGCGCGGCGGCCAGCGCGTTGGCACCCACATCACTGCCGCCCTGTACCTCGGTCAAGAATTGGGCGGCGTGCTGCATCTGGGCGTAGTCGGTCGTGAGCAGGGGCGGCAAAAACTTGGCCTTTAGCTCGGGGCTGCCCGCTTGCTGGAGCGCCCGGATTAAGCCCGACGTACAGGCGATGGAGCAGGCGTGCCCGCCCTCGCCGTTGTGCCCCAGCAGATAAAACAATGCCATCTGCTCGAGGTTTTGCGCGGGCTGGGCTTGCAACGCCAGCACCCCCGCCCCCCAAATCAGCGCACCGGCGCGGTCATGGTTGGGGTGAAATTCGATTTGTTCGGTGCGCTGGCCGATGCCGTCGAACCGGTCGAGGCGCGGGTGGTTGCCGAGGCGGTCTTCCTGCTTCGCCCACGAGTCGAGGTCGGTGGCGGCCTGCGCCCCCAACGCGACCATGCGCGGCCTGAACGCCTCATAGCGCGGCGCGCCCATCCAGCGGCGCAAGACCGCCCGCAGGTTCAGGTCGGCCAAGAAGAAGTTGTGCGGCTTGCTGGCCTCCCACGCCGCGAGGTCGGCGCGCCCTTGTTGGTTCGACATCGGCGTGGTTATCCCCCGCTCACTCAACCCATGCCCCCGGGTAATACCGCTCGTCGTCGTTGGTCAGTTGGAAGGTCTGGCCGCCCACGAGGTCATAGATGAAGATGTTGTAGCGCGTGCGCCCGGGCTCGCTTTGCGCGTCGCTGGCATAGGCCAGATAGCGGCTGTCGGGGCTGAAGACCGGGAAAATCTCATCGGTGCCCTCGGTGCGCGTGACGTTGAAGGCGCTGGGCTGGTCGCCGGTGGTGCGCAAGAAGATGTCGCCTTTGGGGTCGGCTTGGGTGCCAGCGACATAGGCCACCAGCTTGCCATCGGGCGACCAGCGCGGGTGCGACTCGATGGTGGCGTCGGCGTCCCCCGTCCACGGCAACAGCTGATTGACCGATAGGTCGAACAAGTAGATGTCGGTCTCGGCGGGCTGGGGCGCACGGGCGCGGCGCACCACCAAAATCTTGGTACCGTCGGGCGAGATGGCCGGGAAGTTGTAATCGAACTCGTCATTGGTCAGGCGGCGCACCGCGGCGGCACCCGCGGGCAGGCTGAAGTCGTACAGGTAGAGCTGTTGGTTTTGCAATGCGCCGGTCTCGGCCACGAACACCAGATAGCGCCCGTCGGGCGTCAGGTTGGCCGAGGTGGCGCGGGCAAACGTGTTGCTGCCGAAGCGGATGGCGAGGTTTTCTTGCAGGCCGGTGGTCAGGTCGATGCTGGTCAGGTAGCGGTCGAAGGTGTCGCGGAAATAGCGCGTATAAAAAATTTGCGCGCGGTTGGCCGCCGTCGCCAATTCGCCGCGGTTGGTGCCCGACAGCTCGGTGATGCTGGCGCTGCCGTCCAAAGCGATTTGGACGACCGGGAAGTAACCGTCATTGAGCGCGTTGGAGCCGCCCCAGCCAATCATCACGCCCGGCAACGAGGGCGGCAAAGGCAGGGAGGTCGGGCTGGGGATGGGGGTGATGGTCGGGCTGGCGGTCGGCTCGGGCGGCAGGGTCGGGCGCGGGGTGGGCGTGGCGGTCGGGAGCAACGCAAAGGCCGTGCCGGTGGCGTCGAGGGCGGCTTGCGTGCCTGCGAACGCCTCGGTTTGTAGCGCGGCCACCTGCGTCAGGTTGGAGGCCAGTTGGGTCAGGGTGGCGTTGGCGGCGGATTGCTCGCTGTTGCGGAAGGCAATCAGCGCAATCAAGCCGACGATGGCCAACAGCATGACCGCCACCACCCCAATCACGAGGTTGCGAAACGAGGTGGTCTGGGCGGCCTCGCGCTTGGGGTCGGAGCCCAAGGTGCCCGAGATGGCCATCTGCGCCAGCATCTGGTTGGCCTGTTGATTGTTGGGGTCGAGCTGGGTGACGTTCATCAGCGCAGTGCGCTTCTCGAGGGGGTCACTCGTCACCCGCGCCAACAACATCCATGCGCGGGCGTTGTCCTCATCCTCGCGCACCACCGCCAGCAAAATTTGGCGGGCTTCGTCGCGTTTGCCTTGCTTGGCGGCGGCGATGGCTTGTTGAATGCGAGACTCGATCGAAGTATTGCTCATGGCACGTCCTTTGCGGTGGGGGGTGTGGGGGAGAGGGTCATTGGTCGCGCAGCGGGCGGAAGCGCACGAACTCGTCGGTACGGAAGCTCTCGGTCAGGCGGGTGGCCGCCCCGCCCCGCACCGGCATCAAATACACCTGAAAACGGTCATCCTCGCCGTCGGACAGGTAGGCAATCCACTGCCCATCAGGGCTGAGGCTGGGCATCCGGTCATCGGCACCGGTGCCGTCCAACGTCACCACCTGCTCATCGAAGCCCTCGGCGTCCATCAGGTAGATGTCGCTGTCGCCCGCACGGTCACTGGCGAAGGCGATGCGCCGCCCATCGAACGACCACGACGGGTTGTAACTGCTGCCGTTGGCGTCGGTGGCGGCGCGGATGTCGCGCAATTCGGCGGACTCGGGCACGAAGGTGGCCAAGTAAATCTCGGTGAAGCCGGTCTCGTCCTCGCGGGTGAAGGCGAGGGTCTGGCCGTCGGGCGACAAGGCAGGTTCGCGCTCGGCCTCAGGGGTATCGGTCAGGCGGCGCGGTTGCCCGCCCTCCAACGCCACCCACCACAGGTCAGAGGAGTCGCCGGTGCCACGGCTGGCGAAAATCAGCGCGCTCCCGTCGGCAGACCAGACCGGCCTCGACGTGTCGAGCGCGCCCAATTGCGTGACTTGGCGCACCACCTCGGGGTCGGCCAGCGTGGTCACGAACACCTCGGAGGCGGTCGCGGTGCCGTCCTCGCCCAAGACCTCGCGCACGAAGGCCAGCGTAAAGCCATCCGGCGCATACGACACATCGCGCACGCGGTCGGCGATGAGGCCGGTATTTAGGCCGTCGCCGGTCACGAAATACAGGCCGGCCTCGGTGCGGGC
>JALONY010000169.1 GCA_025454715.1 Anaerolineae bacterium | reverse complement strand
GAGGTGCTGGCGCAAGGCATGAACACCCCGCTGGTCATGGCCGGCTACATCCTCGCCCAGCACACCCACGCGCCCAATGTCCGCTTCGCCAGCGCCATCGGCCAAAGCATCGGCCACCGCTTCGCCCCGCTCAGCGTCACCCACGCCGAGGACGGCTTGCTGGCGGCTGGCCTGATCCACCCGGGTTTCATCACCGCCGCGCTCGATTTGTTGCCCAAGTTCGCGCCCAAAGAGTTCTTCCGCCCCGCCCAAATCGACCCGCACGGGTTCACCAACAACGTGCTGTTGCCCCGCCCGCGCACCCGCCTGCCCGGCACCGGCGGCATCCCCGATGTCACGGTCTATTCGGAGCGCATCTATTTTTACGTCCCGCGCCACTCCCCTGCCGTGTTCGTCGAGTCGCTGGCCGTGCGGAGCGGCATGGGCGTCACGCCGGAGCGCAAGCGCGGCGCCAGCCCGCGTTATCTGGTCTCAGACCTCGGCCAATTCGATTGGGAAGGCGGCCAGATGCGCCTGACCCACACCCACCCCAACGTCACGCCCGACCTCGTCCAGCGCAAGACCGGCTTCCCGCTGGTCATCGCCCCAGACCTCCAAACGACACAGCCGCCGTCCGACGAGGAACTGCGGCTGTTGCGAGAGGTGATTGACCCGTTGGGCGTCCGCAAGCTGGAGACGCTGGCGGGCGCGGCGCGCAAAGACCTGCTGCGCGAGATTATTCGGCGAGAGTCCAGCCGCTAATCGTGCTCAGGCGGTCGGCGCGGGTGCCCAAGTAGCCGATTTGCACATTTTGCACCCGTGGCGCAAAGGCGTAGGTGTAAATCGGGTTGTACAATGGGATAGCGATGGCGCGGTCGAGGAACTGCTGTTGAAACTGGCGGTACTCGGCGGCGCGGTTGATGCCGTTGGGGTCGCGGCGGGCGCGCTCCAACAGCTCACTCACCACGCGGTCGTTGGCGTTGCCATAATTTTGCCCGTCGGGGTATTGGCTGTCGTGCCAGAAGGCGTACACGTCGGGGTCGGCGGTGCCCCACAGCGACAACTCGACCACCGCGGCCTGAAATTGCCCAGCGTCCAGCCGCGCCGCGTATTGGTCGGCGGGCACGGCCTCGACCGTGACGGCGAAGCCCAGCGTCGCCCATTGCCCAATCATCTGGTCGAGCATCGCCCTCAAGGCGGGGTCATCGGGCGTGATGACCGTGAACGCGGCGACCGGTAGCGTGGCGGGGTCGGGCGTGGGGGTCGGGACGGCACCCTCGGCGGTCGGTTGAGGTTCCGGCGTCGGGCCGAGGTCGATGCGCGCCTGCCCCAGCACGAACGCGGCTTGGTTCGGGTCGAACGCGGCGCGCACGTCGGCGGCATACGCCCAGCCGCCCATCACCAACGGCGACTCGGCGGGCACGGCTTGGTTGAACAAATGGCGCGTGACCGCGCTTTGGCGGTTGGCACCCAACAGCAAGGCGCGCCGCACGCGCTCCTCACGGAACAGCGGGAAGGCGTCATCGGCGAGGTTGAAAATCAAGAAACCACCCACCGGCTCTAGGCCGTTGCGGATGATGACCGTACCGTTGGTGGCGCGTTGCTGGAGCGGGGCGCGCTCTTGCCGTTCACGGGCGGCCAAACCATCGACCTCACCCGCGTCCAATGCCGCCAAAGCCGCCTCGAACGTGTCGTACAGCCGGAAGCTGACGCGCTCCAGCGCATAGCCCACCTGCCCCTCGGCGCGCAAGCGGTAATTGGGCGACACGCGCAAATCGACCTGCTGAACCACCCCATCACTGCCGCGCAACGCCTCGAGCTGGTACGCGCCGGTGCCGATGGGCGAGAGGTTAAAGGGGTGGGTCGCCAATTGGCTGGCGGGCATCCCGTCGAGGGCGTGCTTGGGCAATATCCCGACCCGCAACGCCTCAGGGAACGCGCCCAACGCCTGCGTCAGGCGGAAGCGCACGAGGAACTCGCCCAACTGCTCGGTCTCGACCGTGCGCCAGAAATCGCGCAACGATTCGTCACCGGCAAAATCACGGGCGCGCAGCAACTGCATCGTAAAGGCGACATCCGCCGCCGTGAAGCGCGTGCCGTCGTGCCAGAGCACGTCATCGCGCAACGTCACCACGTATTCCAGCCCGTCGGACGAGACCAGCCAGCTCCGCGCCAGCGCAGGCACCGGCTCACCGAACGGGTTTAGGCGCGTCAAGCCCTCGAACATCAAGCTGGTGATGTCGGCATCGACGGGGTTTAGGTTGGCCAAGAGTGGGTTGAGCCGCTGCACCCGCCCGACCAGCGCCTCGCGATAGGTCGGGACATCGACCGGCAAGGCCGCGCTCGGCTGGGCGGGCTGTACCGGCAATTGCGGGGGGAGTGTCGGGCTGGGGGTCGCCGACGGTGCGGCACTCCCGCCCGACTCGGGGGTGGGCGTCGCGGACGCGGACGCCGCCACGGTCGTAGGCGCTGGCGTGGGGGCGGGGGTGGGCGTCGGGCGCGCCAACACCACCACCAAGAACACCCCAGCGGTAATCAACAGGGCGGCCAGTTGCCACCGGATGCCGCGCAGCATAAGCGTGGGGGGTCAGCTCGCGTTAGGCGCGGCTGGCGACCGCCGAGAAAATGCAGATGACGAAGAACAGCGCCGACAGCGCAATCGTAATCTGGAACACGGTACGCTCGAGGCCGCGACGGGTACGCCCGCCTGCGCCGCCTTCACCGCCCAGCAGGTTGCCCAAGCCCTGCCCGCGCACTTGCAGCAGGATTAGGATGACCAAAATCACTGCCATGATGATCGTCGCGATTTGAAGCGCAACTTCCAAGAACCCCATGCGCCACACTCCTCAAGAGTCATTGTTGCGGTTTACACACGAAACCAGCAGTATAACAGCCCCCTGCCCGAAAAAACACCCCGTCGTTTCGACCGTCGGCCTGCTTGCGTGCGATGAGCCGTCCTCCCCCCTGCCATGCTGCACACGGCAGGGGTGAGGACACTCAGGCCGCTATTGGCCGGTCTGCAAGAATTGCACGGCGCGCTGGAGTTGCGGGTCGTTGGTTGGGTCGGCGGCACGCGCCTCGGCGTCCCACTCGACCACGATGTCGGGCACGATGCCGGTCTCGTGGATCGAGACGCGGTTGGGCGACAACCAGCGGGCAATCGTCAGGCGCAAGCCGCCCCCGTTAACGAGGTCGCGTTGGGTCTGCACCACGCCCTTCCCGAAGGTGGTCGTGCCGATGACCGTCACGAGGTCGTAATCTTGCCACGCCCCCACCACCAGCTCCGAGGCGCTGGCGCTCCGCTCATCGACCAGCACCACGATGGGTACCCCGATGTTCAGCGCGCTGCCGTCGGCGGTGAAGGTCTGCTCGGTGCCGTCGCCGAATTGCTCGTACAAGACCACCTGCTCGCCCGAGACGAACATGCTGGCCACCTGCACCGCCGCGCTCAGCAAACCGCCCGGGTTGCCGCGCAAGTCGAGGATCAGGCCTTGCTTGTCTTGCAACGCCAGCTCGCCGATGGCCGCGTCGAGTTGTGAGCGCGCCTCGGTGGTGAACTGGTTGAGCCTGACATACCCATACGCCCCCTCGATGACCTCGGTCTCGATATTCGGGATGTCGATGCGGGCGCGCACGATGCTGAACTCCAGCTCTTTCTCGCCGCGCAGCATCGTCAGGTTGACGGTCGTCCCCTCTTGCCCACGCACCCGCGAGGCGAGTTGGTCGGTGCTGAAGCCGGTCACGTCCTCCCCGTTGACGCTCAGGAAGATGTCGCCCTCAATCAAACCGGCATTTTGGGCGGGGGTGCCCTCCAGCACGTTGGCGATGAAGATGCGCCCCGTGTCCTCGTTTTCTTCAATCACCACGCCGATGCCGGTAATCGACCCCGACAAATCGGTGTCGAGGGCGTTAAATTCCGGCTCGACATAACCGCTGAATTGGTCGCCCAGCGCATCGACCATCCCGCTGATGGCACCGTCCACCAACACCTCGACCTCGACCGGCTCCAGATAGGTCTTCTGGATCAGGTTGTAGGTCTCCCAAAAGGCGGCGAACTCCGCCTCGACATCGACCGGCACGCGGGTGTTGGGGTTGACTTGGGCATTGGTCGGTTGTGCGCCCGCCCCCAAGAAAAAGCCCGCTCCGAACACCACCACCAACGCCAATACGCTCACGACCGCCCGGGCAGCCGTGCTACCGAGCCATTTTTTGTGCGTCATACCCTGCTCCACAACCACTCGACAATGGCCGCCCACCGACGGGCGAACCAAACGGTTCATCCACTACAGTGTACGCATTCTCCCAGAATAAACAAATGAACCGAACATAAGCCGCACGTGCCAAACTGTAAAATGTTGGTAAACTGAGCGGGCACGCGGTGGGGTTGTACATTGACGCTCCCCCGCCCGCGTGACACTATTGAGGACAACAGTCCGTTTTCAAGGCTTTCACAAGCCAACTACATCAGGAGGCAGCTCGTGGCCAGCAATCCTAATTCCGGCACCAACAGAACCGTCCTCATCCTCGGGGTGATTGGCGTCGCGGTCATCGCCGCGGTGTTGCTCATCGCGTTGTCGCTGGGCGGCACACAAGCGCGCTTCAATGAAGCCTTTTTCGCCAATATCGAGGTCGAGGAAGTCGATGGCGGCTTCATCATCGGCGACCCCGAAGCGCCCGTGACCATCGTCGAGTTCCTCGATTACCTGTGCCCGGCCTGCCAACAATACAAGCCGACCGCCGACCGCTTCATCGAGGAATACGTGGCGACCGGCAAGGCGCGCTGGGAAGTCCGCATCTTCCCGACCGCGGGCGGTGCCACCACCGAATACGCCGGTAA
>JALONY010000168.1 GCA_025454715.1 Anaerolineae bacterium | reverse complement strand
GACCTCGGCGGCGTCGTGCAACGGGCCGCTGGGCAAGCGATGGGCGGTGCCGGTCACGTCGCGCACGGCCAGCTCACAAAAATCCAGCAACACCGGGTGGAACGGGATGGGGTGAATCTGCCACAAGCGCGACCACTCGACCTCGCACTGCTCCTCGGCGGCGAAGCGCTGGCTGGCGTCTTTGGCCTCTTGCAACATGGCGGCGAGGTGGTCGGCCTGCATGTGGCGCTGGTCGAGCGTGATGTCGCACTGGGCGACCACCGACGTGACGATGCCCGGCAAGGTCTTGACGCTACCGCACGTGCACACCCCGCCGTGCCGCTTGGCAATCTCGCGGATTTCGAGATGGAACTTGGCCGCCGCGCCCAGCGCGTCACGGCGCTTGTGCATCGGGGTCGAGCCAGAGTGGGCGGCCTGCCCAATGAAGCGGATGCTGTGGCGCTCCACCCCGAATGTCCCAATCACCACGCCCAGCGCCTCTTCACGGTCAAGCAACACGGGGCCTTGCTCGATGTGCAGCTCGAGGTAAGCCTTGGCCGTCTTGAGCTGGTCATGGGCGTTCAAGGCGGTATCGAGGCTGACCCCGAACTGCGCCAGCGCCTCGGGCAGGCCGATGCCGTCCTTATCCTTCAAGCCGCGCAGGTCGTCGGGGTTCATCGTCCCCGAGGCCGCACTGCTGCCGAACAAGCTGCGCCCGAAACGCGCCCCTTCCTCGTCCGCCCAATCGACCAAGCGCACCGTAACGGGCGGCTTGCCCTGCGCGGCGATGCGGCGCAAAATCTCGAGGCCAGCCAGCACGTTCAGGCACCCGTCCAGCCAGCCGCCGTTGGGCACGCTGTCCATGTGCCCACCGATCAAGACCGCGTCGGGGCTTTCGCCGTGCAGCGTCGCCCAGATGTTGCCCGCCGCGTCGGTCTCGATTTCGACCGGCAACTCGCGCAGTTTGGCCAACAACCACTCGCGTGATTTTCGCCATGTGTCCGTCCATGCCACGCGCTGGGCACCGTGTTCGTCACCGGTCAGGGCGCGCAGTTCCTTCAGTTCGTCGAGGGTGCGTTGTGGGTTGAGCATCGGCCAAAAACGCTCGCTTTCTGGGGGTGGTGGCGGGGTGTGGCCAGCCGAATACATCCGCTTGCCCTGCCCGCGCCGAAATGAACGATGAGGCTAAAGCATAACACAAAGCCCGCCGCTTGCCCCACGCCACCCCCCAGCCGGACGATTGGGCTAGGGCACATACAGGAATCTGCACAAGTTTTTTGTTGTGTTGACTCCCCAAAACACGTTACAATAAGGCAACAGATAGGGTAGGGAGTGTTTGTTACGATGGAACCCGGACTCATAATCCTCATTGGCTCGCTGGCATTGGCCTTCGTGGTGCTGATTGTCGGCATCGTCACATCGCGCCGCCAACAAGCCATCGTCGATACGCGCTCGCCAGCTCGACAAGCGCCTGTCCGAGGGCGGCTTCGGCAAGAAGTGGCGCATCCAGTTGGCGCGTGCCGACCTCAAGCTCACGGTGGGCGAGTTTTTGCTGGCGCACTTCGCGGCCTCGGCGGCCTTGTTCACGGTCAGCTTCTTGGTGCTCTTCCGTGGCGACATCATCACCTCCAGCATCGCGGCGTTGATTGGTTTCTTCATCCCGCGCATCTTGGTCGGTCAACGCATCTCGTCGCGCCTCAAGAAGTTTGAACAGCAATTGCCCGACACGTTGGGCTTGTGGGTCAACGCCATGCGCTCCGGCTATAGCGTGGCGCAAGCGATGGAAGCCATCAGCCGTGACGCCGCCGAGCCGACCAAAACCGAGTTCCGCCGCGTGGTGCAAGAGTTGTCGCTGGGCATCTCGATGCCCGACGCGCTGGGGCACATGCTGGAGCGCGTCGAGTCGAAAGACTTCGACTTCGTGGTGACGGCGGTCAACATCCAGCGCGAGGTCGGCGGTGGCTTGGCCGAAATCTTGAGCGTGCTGGCCACCACCATCCGCGAGCGTATCAAGCTCAAGGGCGAAATCATGGTGCTCACCTCGCAAGGCCGCCTGACCGGCAAGCTCATCAGCGGTCTGCCGATTGCGCTGGGCTTGTTCTTGCGCAGCTCCAACCCCAAGTACATCGACCAGATGTTTGAAGACCGCACCTGTGGCTGGCCGATGATTGGCGTCGGCCTCGTCATGATTGGCGCGGGCTACGCCGTCATCAACAAAATCGTCGATATCGACATTTAACGCCCCAGCGGGGTTGAGGAAGTAGACCCATGGATACGACACTCATCTTGTTCATCGTCGGCTTGGCCGTGCTGGTCATCGGCGGGTTCTTGGCCTACAACGCCACCCGCGAGACCGACGGTACCGCCGACCCGCTGCAAAAGCGCCTCGACTCGTATGGCTTGAACGACCTGCCCGAATCGCTCGAGAAAATCGAGTTGTCGCTGTCGTTCAAAGACCGCATCCTGCGCCCAATCATCAAGTTCTTGTCCAACGTCGCGGCGCGCTTTACGCCCCAAAGCCAGCTCGACGAGGCGCGCAAATTGCTGGAGCGCGCCAACAGCACCCAAGAGCCCGGCGCGTTCGTGCTGTCGCGCTTGTTCTATATGCTGTTCGCCATGACCGTCGGCATCGTGGCCTTTTTCGTGGTCGGCGTCACCAACCCGACCCCGACCAACGCCCTGCTCTACACCGCTGGCCTGACCTTCTTGGGCTACATGCAGCCCGTCAGCGCGCTCAAGGGGCGCATCCGCAAGCGCCAAGAGGCGTTCTTGCGCGCCCTGCCCGACGCGCTCGACCTGCTGGTCATCTGCGTCGAGGCCGGCCTCGGCTTCGACCAAGCCATGGGCAAGGTCTACGAGAAGTGGGATAACGACCTCGCGCTGGCCTTCGGGCGCGTGCTGAAGGAAGTCCAATTGGGCAAGCTGCGCCGTGAAGCCCTGCGCGACCTCGCAGAGCGCGTGGACGTGCCCGACTTCAACGCCTTCACCGCCGCCATCATCCAAGCCGACCAGCTCGGCGTGAGCATGGGCAACATCTTGCGCGTGCAAGCCGACCAAATGCGCATCAAGCGCCGCCAGCGCGCCCAAGAGAAAGCCCAGCAAGCGCCGGTCAAAATCATGGTGCCGCTGGTCTTCCTCATCTTCCCGTCCATCTGGATCGTCTTGCTCGGGCCCGCCGCCATCAGCGTCAAGAACACCTTCGGCGGGTTCGGTTGATCGTCCGCCGCGCATAACCTACCCATCCATCGCACCGCGAGGGGGTTCGTCACACGATGTTCGCCAGCCTATTCCGCCCCACCTGTGTCCGCTGTGGTCAACGGCAGGGGGGGTGGTGTGCGGGATGTGCGGCAGCGCTCGACGCTCACCCCCTCGCGGTGTCGATTCGGCAGGTCGGTGGCCGCTCGGTCGTGAGCACCGGCGCCCATGCCGACCCGCTGCGCGAGGCCGTCCACGCCCTCAAATATCATGACATCACCCCCCTGACCGAGGCTTTGGCCATCCGCTTGGCGGGCGCCGTGCGCGCCGCTGGCTGGCGACCCGAGGCGCTCGTCCCTGTCCCGCTGCACCCGCAGCGCCAGCGTCAGCGCGGCTTCAACCAAGCCGCGTTGCTGGCCGCGTCCGCCGCTCGGCAGTTGGGCATCCCGATGCTCAACCTGCTGGAGCGCGTGCGCCATACCCCCCCGCAGGTCGGTCTGGGCGCGCTCGCCCGCCGCGCTAACCTGTCGGGGGCTTTCGTCGTGCGCCCCGTGCCGGTCGTCGGCTCGGTCGTCTTGGTGGACGATGTGTTGACGACCGGCGCGACGCTGTTGGAATGTGCCGCGGTATTACAACGCGCCGGAGTGACCACGTGCGACGGCGCGGTCATCACCGAGGCGGCACACCCGTGAGAAATTCACAGTTTTTTCGCGTTTTACCCAGAGGAGTATGGCCATGAAAGTCTCGATTCAGCCCCAGAACTTCAAGATGCAGGAGTTCACGGAGGAATACGCGACCAAGAAGCTGGAGGCGCTTCAGCGGTATCTGCCCAATATCCGCGAAGTGCGCCTCGATTTGAACCGCAAGCCGACCCGTGGCGAAGACACCGTCATCGCGCAGGTCACGGTGATTCACGCCCGCGGCGCGTTGCTGCGGACGGAAGAGCGGTTGAGCGGCTTCACCAAAGAAACGCTGGAGGACGCCATCTCTGCTGCGGTCGATAAGATGTACAAGCGCATCACCCGCTTCAAGGGCAAGCGCGAGGCCAACCGCCGCAGTACCCTGCGCGATACCTTCCAGCTCACCGCCGAGGAGCTGGCCGCCGCCGAGGACTTGCCGATTCCCGAGTTCGAGGAGTACGAAGAGTCCGCCGAGGTCGTCAAGCGCAAGCAGGTGCCCATCAGCGCGATGAACGAGCGCGAGGCCATCGAGCAGATGGAATTGTTGGGGCACACGTTCTTCTTGTTCCGCGATATGCTGACCGGCAAGGTCAATGTGCTGTACCGCCGCCGCGACGGGGCGTATGGCATCCTCGCGCCGTATGACGCCTAAGCCTTAACCTGCCGCCCCGCCCCCCTCAGCCCGTGTGTAGGCTGAGGGGGATGGGGACGCGGTGCGCCCTAAGGCTGGCGTAGCGTGACGTTGACCAGCCGGAAGTCACTCCAAGGGGAGCGCGACTGACCGACGCTGTTGCGCGCCATCACTTGCCACCGATACGACACATCCGGTAGGGCGGCAAACCTGATGCTGGCGAAGCTGGCCGAGCAGATGCCCGCCACACACCCCCACCCCGCCACATTCCGGCGTGCGCGGTACAACTCGACCCCCGCCGCGTCCCGCACGATCAAGACGTAATCGGCGTTGGCGTCCGTGACGCTCCAGATGAACGATTGCCCTTGCGCGGGCACATCACCGACCGGCGCAATCAAGGTTGGCGCGGGCGGCCTGCCCTGAACCGTAAAGCTGACGACCCTCGACCAATTGCTGAACATCCGCACCCCGTCGTATTGGCGAGTGCGCACGTACCACGTCCCGTTGGGCACGTTGAGCGTCAGGCTGGGGGTGCCCAGCAACGCCGTGGCATTGTCATAAAACGGCGAGGCGAACGTGTTTTGATCGTCGATTTGGACGTGCCACGCCGGGGCGTAACCGGCGATATGGTTGCTGGCACCGGCGACGATGCTGACCGTGACCGGCGCGAGCGGCAAAATCGCGGCGCTGGCGGGCGCGCTGACCCTTGGACGCCCGGGGCGGGGAGGCTGGCATGGGTCAGTCAGGTTGGCGGCGGGGTTCAAGCTCAGGCTGGCGTTGTCGAGCAGCACCCCATCGAGGCCGTCGGCGGTCATGCTGCTGACCTGCACGCGCACCCCCGTCCACGCGCTGGGCGTCGCGCCCGAGACGGTAAACGTCAGGGGCGGCGCACCGGCAGACACCGTAAAATCGCACCGCACCGCCACCGCGCCGGACGGCGTCATCAGCCGAACCCGCACCATTTTAGGGCTAGTGGTCGGGTTGCCGATGCCCAGCCGGAGTGATAATGGCGAGGCCGCGTTGACCAACACGTCGGCGTCTTGGTAGACCTGCGCGGGCGAGCTACTGCCCACCGCACGGAAGAAGCGCAGCGCACCGGCCTCCCAGCGCACCCCGCCCACACCACCCACCGCGAACCAGTGCAGCAAGTCGGCGTCGAACGTCCCGTTTTTGAGCACGTTGACGTTGACCGGCATGTCTTTGGTCAGGCCGATTTGCACCGGCGCGTAATAGCGTTGCAAAATGCCCTGAAAATCCCACCCGCTGTTGGCCAGTTGGTTGCTCTCGTTTTGACCCATGCAGCGCCGCCAGCCGCCACCGTTGGCCGTGAAGGCGTTGGCGCACTGCCAATCCCACGCCAAATAGTGAATCTCGACCACGCGCTCGTTGTCGGTCATGCGGTACGGCCACGTCGCATCGACGGCGGCATCGGTGCTGGGTGCCGACCGCCCCGCGATATAGACCTGATCGCACACGTTGTTGACGACGTGCACCCCTTGGGGGCGGTATTGCGGGAACTGTTCGAGGATGTTGTAGCGCCACCACGCGAACATCTTGGCGGCCACCGCGCCCGCCTTCAGCGACTCGGGGTGCCACGAGGACGGCCATTCGTTGGGCAGCACATTCTTGATGTATTGCTTGAAATCGACCGTCTGCACGGCCACCAACGGCATCATAGGCGCTATCGACGATGCCGACGCGGATGGATTGCGGCATTTGGACGTGTGAGGGCAGGCGCAGGGTGCCGTTACGCAACATCTCGTGGAGCGGCGCTTCCAGCGCGGCCAGCGCCGCGAGGTCTTCACTGGTGCGCGAGTAGTACGGCCACGCCTCTTGCGGCTCGGGCAGGGGGAAAGGGGCGGTTTGGGCGCTGGCGGGCACGCTGAGCAGTGCCAACACGGCCAATAACAGCACGGATACGGGGCGGCGCAGGTCGGTCATCGGTCAAGCCTCAGGGGATAAAGGCAGCATATAAAGAGATTATAACCGAAAACCGACTTTTCGAAACAACACGT